>JAUXOH010000289.1 GCA_030682505.1 Candidatus Didemnitutus sp.
AGCTTGATACGCCGGGAGAATTCTTCGCCAAAACCGGTCGAGCCGGTATAGTTCGTCAGCAGGATCACGTAGCCCGGACTCGCGAGCAGGTGGTAGTTCCAGCGAACCGAAAATGCATCTTTCGACATGCTGGCGAATCCACCGTGAATGAAGCTGATGAGCGGATACTTTTTCGCAGGATCGAAGCCCGCCGGCTTGATGATGAGATTGTGAATGTCGCGCCCGCGGCTGCTCTTGAACCAAAAATGCTCGACGGGAAGGACATCGAGCTGGCCCATCCGCTCGGCATTGAGGTGCGTCAGTGCCTTGGGCCCGCCATCGAACCGATAAACTTCCGCGGGCATCGAGGTCGTGTCCCATGTGCCGACCAAGGCCTTGCCCCCGGCCTTCAGGGAACCAATCGAGCCGTGATCGGCCGACGCCTCTGCTCGCACCTCACCTCCTGAAAAACTGATGGAATAGAGCTTTTCGAGGCCCGCATGTTCATAGGTGAAATAGACGCGGTCCGAACCAGCCGGAAGCGCGTAGCGCGAAACCGAGCGATCGAGATCCGCCGTCAACACGGTGCGCCCGCCGCGGGAGGACCAATCGAATCGCACCAGCCGGCTCGCGTTGTAGACCTCGGCGTTGTTGGCGGTAAAGGTTGCGAACAACAGCTGGCCATCGGCGGAAAACTCCAACTGGCCGTAATTGCCCTCGTCATTGGTCAATTGCTTCGGCTCGCCGCCATTCAGGGGCACTTCGAAGAGTTGCGTGTGGATGTCGGCGAAGGCCGCTTGGTGCCGGTTGATCGAGGCAACAAAGACGACCCCTTGATCATCGGGCGCCCACTCGGCCTCCAGGTTCTGGCCCTCGTCGCCTTGCGAACCGCCGAAACCGGGTGATTGGGACAGTTGCGTGCCCCCAAGGAGGTTGCGCGGCTTGGCCCCGGCCCGGGCGTCCTGCACCCAGATTGCCGCTTTGCGGTCATCGAGCCACTTGTCCCAAAAGCGAACGGGAAATCCCTCGTAGCTGCGGGCGGAATATTTCCGGTCCTTGCGCTCCTTGGCGGCCTGCTTGATCGCGTCCTCGTCGTCCGCCCCGGGATAGACGTCGCTGATGAACATCACTTGGTTGCCGGCACCGTTCCATTTCGGCGAACGCGCACCGAGCTGCATGCTGGTGATCCGTTCCGCTTCGCCGCCGGCAGCCAGATTCAAGACGTAGACTTGCGATGCCTCGTCGCCCTCGCGCCGGGAGGTAAACGCCACGCGCGTTCCATCCGGCGACCAGTTCACGCCGCCCTCGCCGCCCTTGGTGAACGTCAAGCGACGCGCCGTCGAATCATCCGTCAGCGACTTGATCCAGAGATCGGTCGACTGGTCCTTGGCGTCGTAGGCCGGATCGGTCACCGAGTAGATCACCCACTTGCCATCGGGACTCGGCACGGGCGCCCCCACGCGTTTCGCGAGCCAGATGTCCTCGTGCGTGATGACACGCTTCGCGACTTCGGCGGCATTCAGGGAAAAAGCGACGGCACCCAGCACCGCCAACACGACCAGCACACGCTTCATTTTCATAGGGAAATTCAGTTGAGGTGACGGAACTCGAAAGTGCCGTCGGCTCTCTTGGTGACGAGCTTTTTCAACTCCAACAACATGAGGGCGGCCGCCACTTCCGCCACGGGCAGCCCGGTCGTCGAGGCCAGCGCGTCCAATCCCAATTGAGCCCCGCCGCGGAGAGCCTCGGTCACCCGTCGCTCATTTTCCGAAAATTCGCTTTGCAGGGTCTCGAGCACGCTCTTCCCACCCGCCTCCTTGAGGCCCGCGGGCCGCAGTCCATCGAGGTAGTTCAGATCGCTCAGGATATCATCCACTCCGGTCAACAGGGTCGCGCCATCCCGGATCAAATGATGGCAACCCGCGCTGCTCGGTTGGTCGATGCGGCCCGGCACCGCATAGAGCAGGCGGCCCTGTTCACCCGCAAAGCGCGACGTGATCATGGCCCCGCCGCTCACATCGCTTTCCACCACCACCACCGCCTCGCTCATTCCGGAAATGATCCGGTTGCGCATCGCGAAGGACTGCCGGTCGGCCTTGCGGCCGAAGGGAAATTCCGAAAGCACGGCGCCGCTTTCCGCGATGCGTCGATAGAGGTCGAGGTTCTCCGAGGGGTAAATGATGTCGAGTCCGGTCCCGAGCACGGCCACCGTCTTGCCGCCCACGGAGAGCGCGCCTTCGTGCGCCGCCGTGTCGATGCCGCGGGCCAGCCCGCTCACGATGCAAAAACCCAGCCGCGCCAGTTCAGCCCCGAGTTTTTTCGCGACCGCCTGACCATAGAGGGTGGTGCGCCGGCTGCCGACGATCGCAATGCACGGCTGGTCCAGCGCATCGTCTCCCTTCCGATAGAGCCCGATCGGCGGATCGTTGATTTCCTTGAGCAAACGGGGGTATCCGGCATCGCGCGTCGTGATGAATGTCGCTCCGGCCTGCGCCAGTCGCTCCTCCTCCCGCGCGAGGTCGAAATGCTGCGCCCAGTTCATCACGGCCGCGCTCGTCTCCGGGCCCACGCCCCGCACGGACTCAAGCCGTCGTTGGGGGGAGCGGAGAATCGCCACGGGGTCGCCACCCAGTTCAGCCAACAACCGGTTCAACGTGATCGGACCGATGTTGGGGAGGTCGTTCAATATCATGAACGCCTGCTGTTCGTTGAGCTCAGGTGGTGTCATGTTCCGCGCCGTGCAGGGCTGGCTGGAGAAACTCCAGCAACTGCGTTGTCTGCACCGCCACCTGGCCCTTGTCGCGCGCAAGCAAGTCCGCCGCGAGCCCATGCCACACGACGCCTCGCGCTGCGGCGAGCCACAAATCGTCCGGCGCCTGCGCCAGCAATCCGCCCACGAGCCCGGCCAGCAGATCCCCACTGCCCCCGCGGGCCAACACCGGTCCCCCAAAAAAGCTGTAGGCAACCCGCCCGCCCGTCTCGATGCTCGTCGGGGCGCCCTTGCGAACCAGCACGGCCGCCGGCGTCAGGGCGGAGGCGATCCGCGCAAACTCTCCCGCGTGCGGCGTGACGATGAGCGGCCGGTCGCCCACGGCCGCCACGATCTCCGGCTGCAAAGCGTCGGCATCGAGCAGGAGCGGAAAGGACGTCCCGCGAACAATTGCCTGAACAGCGGCGAGGGTCTCGGGCTCGGCTCCGAGGCCCGGGCCGATCAGCAGCGCGGTGGCCCGCGGTAGATTCTCGAGCAGCGACGATGCTCCGGCCACGGAGAGCCCGCCACGTGCCGTTTCAGGCCAGCCAATCCACATCGCCTCGGGAAACCTGGCCGCATACTCCGGCACGAGCGACG
>JAUXOH010000294.1 GCA_030682505.1 Candidatus Didemnitutus sp.
CGACGCCGCTTACCCGAACATCAGGTTGCAGATGATGACCGAGGCGACCACGCCGATGAAGTCGGCGAACAACCCGGCCGGCACGGCGTGCCGCGTGCGGCGGATCGCCACCGAGCCGAAATACACGGCGATCACATAGAAGGTGGTCTCCGTGCTGCCGAAGATGGTTCCCGCCATGATGGAGGTGAGGGAATCCGGTCCGAGACGCCCGACCAGCTCCGCGAAGATCCCCATCGTCGCGCTGCCGCTCAACGGCCGCACCAGCACCATGGGCAGCAGGTCGGGCGGGAAGCCGAGCGGGGTCAGCAGCGGGGCCAGCGCGCTCTTGAGCGCCTCGATGCCACCGGCGCCGCGGAACATCCCGATGGCGACCAAGATCGCGACGAGGAAGGGGATGATGCGGAGCGCGATCTGGAAGCCGTCCTTCGCGCCGTCGACAAACTCCTCGTAGACCTTCACCCCGCGCAGGGCGGCATAGAGCGGGAAAAACAAAAGCAGGCAGGGCACCGCCAACAACGACAGCGTGCCGATCGCCCGCAGGGCGAGGTTCAGGGAAGAGCTGTCTGCCGCGGCGGGTTGGGCCACTGATTCCGGAAAGATTGCCTGGTGGACGGCGGCGGTGGCTTCGCGGTAGCCGGACGGGGCCACCACCATCCACAGGTAGAGGGCGGCAAAAATCCCAAGGAATACCCAGAGCACCACCCGGCCCCGCGTGCTCATCGGAGCAGGCTCCACGAGGGTGGGCACGGCGATCTCCGCCGGGACTCCGGCCGCCGCGGGCTGGTCCGCCAGCTGCGGGTCGATGCGAAAAGTTTTCCAGCCCTGCATCCACTTCACCGCGGTCACGCCGGCGATCGTGGAACAGAGTGTGGCGAGCAGCGCCGTGCCGACGATGACAGTCGGGTCGCGCGAACCCGCCGCCGCCATGATGGCGATGGCGGTCGTGGGGAGGAACTGGATGCTGCTCGTGTTGATGGCGAGGAAGGTGCACATGGCGTTCGTCGCCGTGCCGGGCACCCGGTTGAGTGACTCAAGGTCGCGCATGGCGCGCAGACCGAGCGGCGTGGCGGCATTGGCCAGACCGAGCATGTTGGCCGCCATGTTCATGACCATGGCACCCATCGCAGGATGGTTTTCCGGGACTTCCGGGAACAACCAGCGCATCGGCGCGCGCAGGGCGCGGGCGAGCTGCTGCACGAGGCCGCTGCATTCGGCCAGCCGCATCACGCCCAACCACAGCGCCATGATGCCCGCCAACGGCAGCGCGATCTTCATCACCGCCGTGTCGGCCATCTGGAACGCCCCGGCCGTGACTTCCGGGAGACGCCCGGTCGCCGCGCCCACGAGCACCGCCAGCACCACCAGCCCCAGCCAGATGAAGTTCAGCATCGGACGCGATTAATGCGCGCGGTTTTTTCTGCGGCGAGCACAAAGCTGCCCGCAGGGCTCGGGGCCGCGCGGTTGACCGCGCGGCCGAAACCGGCAGGCTCCACCCAACCCCATGCCCCTCCTTTACGTCAGCCTGACCTGCGCACTCCTGGTCGTCGGCACCACGGTGCTGCACTACGAAGTCCTGCGCGGGCTGAACTTCGCGCTGCCGGCCCTGCGCATCCCGAACCGTTCCAAGCTGATCGTCGTGATCCTGGCCGCGTTCCTCGCCCACGCCGTCGAGATCGCCCTGTACGGGTTCGCCTTCTACGGCCTCGTCGGCTGGCTCGGGGCAGGCTCTCTGGTCGGGACCTCGAGCTTCACGTTGGGACACTGCCTGTACTTTTCCGCCGAATCCTACACCTCGCTCGGCTTGGGGGATTTTACGCCGATGGGCCCGGTCCGGTTGCTCGCCGGGGTTGAGGCACTCAACGGGCTCCTGCTGATCGGCTGGAGCGTGTCCTTCACCTACCTCGCGATGGAGCGTTTTTGGAAGGTGCCCGCGGAGGAAGCCGGGGACGACGATCCGTCGTAACCGGGCGATTTTTCCGTCTGGCGTCCCGGTTCCGTCCGGCTTCATCCTGCGCCGTGCTTCGTTTCGCGCTCCGCCGCCTGCTCCAGACCGTCCCCGTGATGTTCCTCATCATCACCGCGACGTTCTTCATGGTGCGCTTTGTGCCGGGCGGCCCGTTCATGACCGAGAAGGCGATCGCCCCGGAGATCATGCGCAACCTCGAGGCGCACTACGGCCTCGATCAACCGCTTTGGAAGCAATACCTCTCCTACCTCGGCAAGCTCGCGCAGGGCGACCTCGGCCCGTCGTTCCAGAACTCGAACCGCACGGTCAACGAGATCATCGCGGACAAGCTGCCGGTGTCGCTCGAACTGGGCGGGCTGGCCCTACTGGTCGCGCTGACACTGGGCCTGACCTTCGGCGTGCTCGCGGCAGTGCGGCGCAACAGCGTGGTCGATTACCTCTGCAGCTCGGTCGGCATGATCGGGGTGTGCGTGCCGACCTTCGTGATGGGACCGGTGCTGGTGCTCTTCTTCGGCATTTACCTCGGCTGGTTCAACGCCTCGGGCTGGTATGAGTGGAGCGACCGCGTGTTGCCGGCGCTCACGCTCGGCTTTGTCTACGCCGCCTACGTGATGCGGCTCACGCGCGGCGGCATGCTCGAGGTGCTGCACCAGGACTACATCCGCACCGCCCGGGCAAAGGGCGCCTCGGAGACGCGCATCATCTTCAAGCACGCGCTGCGCGGGGGCCTGCTGCCGGTTGTCTCCTTCCTCGGCCCCGCCATCGCGGGCATCCTCACCGGCTCGTTCGTGATCGAGACGATCTTCCAGATCCCCGGGCTCGGCCGCGAGTTTGTGAACAGCGCCTTCAACCGCGACTACACCTTGGTGCTCGGCACGGTGATTCTCTACGCCAGCCTGATCGTGGGGCTCAACCTCGTCGCCGACATCGTGCAGGTGTGGCTCAACCCGAAGCTGAAATTCGAATGAGTTGGGCCACCACGAAACACCCGAAATACACCAAAATGAACCTGACCCACCAATTCCCCCTTTCGTGTCTTTGGTGGGTTTCGTGGTGACCATGCCCTGATGCCTTCCGTTCTTCCAACAACCGCCGTCGTCGCCGAGCCCAGAGAGGTCGGTCACTCGCTCGGCGCGGATGCCTGGCACCGGTTGCGCCGGAACCGGCTCGCGGTCTTTGGCGGGGTCGCGCTGCTCGTGCTCACGGTGCTGTGTCTTTTCGGTCCGTTCTTCCTCGATGTCTCGTATCAGGATCAGGACCTCGAACTCGGCGCCAGTCCGCCCTCGACGGAACACTGGCTCGGCACCGACACGCTCGGGCGAGACCTGTTCGTGCGCATGCTCTACGGCGGCCGCATCTCGCTCGGGGTGGGTCTGAGCGCCACGCTCGTTGCGCTGACCATCGGCGTGCTTTACGGCGCCGTGGCGGGCTATGTCGGCGGCAAGCTCGATGCGGTGATGATGCGCTTCGTCGACATCCTCTACGCGCTGCCGTTCACGATCTTTGTGATCCTGCTCATGGTGATCTTCGGGCGGAACATCATCTTGCTCTTCGTGGCGATCGGCGCGGTCGAGTGGCTGACCATGGCGCGCATCGTGCGCGGCCAGATCATGTCGCTGAAGAAGATGGAATTCATCGAGGCCGCCCGCGCGCTCGGTTATGGCAACCGCCGGATCATCTTCCGGCATCTGATCCCGAACATCCTCGGGCCGATCATTGTTTACACCACGCTGACCATCCCCGCGGTGATGCTGCTCGAGGCGTTTCTCAGCTTTCTCGGCCTCGGCGTGCAACCCCCGATGAGTTCGTGGGGCACCCTGATCAAGGACGGCGCCGAGAAGATGGAGGAGTATTGGTGGCTGCTCGTCTTTCCCGGCGGCGTGTTTTCGCTGACGCTGTTTTCGCTCAACTTCCTCGGTGACGGACTGCGGGACGCGCTCGACGTCCGCGCCGCCAAGGACTAACGGTTGCAGCGCGCCATGACCCTCCGACGCTTCCGACCCTACTTCCGGTACCTGCTGGACAACCGCCGCACGTTTTTCACGGCGGTGTTCTACGGCTTGATCTATGGCGCCAGCAGCGGTCTCGGTTTGCCCGCGATGGTGAACTACGTTTTCCCGCCGATCTTCGATCACACCGGCCCGGAGCTGGCGACCAGCGTGGTGGTCTCGATCGCCTTGGCGATTCCGTTGCTCTTCCTGCTCCGCGGCGTCACCGGCTACCTCAACAGCTACTACATCACCCTCACCGGCACGCGGATCCTGGAGGCGGTGCGCCTCGACTACTTCCGCAAGCTCCAGGTGCTGCCCCTCTCGTTCGTCCAGAACCGGCGCACGGGCGACCTGATCTCGCGCGGGCTCGCCGACACGGCGCAGTTGCAAAACGCGCTCACCGTGCTCGCGAACGACGGCCTGAAGCAGCCGATGACCCTCGTGGCCGCGGTGGGCTTTCTGGTCTGGCAGGCCTTCGCCACCGAGGGCGTGTGGCTGGTGTTGGCGTGCCTGGCCACGGTGCCGCTCGCCGTGTTGCCCATCCGCTATGTCGGTCGCAAGGTCGTGCGCCGCGCCGAACAGATGCAGGCCCAACTCGGCAACGTGACCTCGCAGTTTTCCGAGAACCTCACCGCCGCCCGCGAGGTGCGCGCCTTCAGCCTCGAGGCCCGCGAAACCAAGCGCTTCAGCGACACCACCAACGCGCTGGTCAACGCGCAGATGAAAATCGTCAAGTATGCGCAGGCGCTGACGCCGACGATCGAGGTGCTGTCCGCCGTCGGCATTTCGGCCACGTTGGTCTTCGCCTACGGCACCGAGGTGAAACTCGAGACCTTCATCGCCATCATCACCGCGCTCTACATGGCCTATGAACCGGTGAAGAAACTCGGCGGGCTCAACAGCGAGCTCAAGCGCGGCGAGGCCTCGCTCGATCGTTTGGAACAGGTGTTGCACGAGCCGGTGCGGATCGCCGATCCCGCCACCCCGGTGGTCGTGACCCGGCTGCGCGGGGATCTGGCCTTTGAGAACGTCTCCTTTTCCTACGGCGAGAACGGTGAAAGCGCCGCGCTCATCGACATCACGACGCGCATCCCCGCGGGCACAGTCTGCGCCTTGGTGGGTCCGAGTGGCGCGGGGAAGACGACCTTTGCGAACCTCGTGCCGCGTTTCTACGAGGTTGACGTCGGCCGCGTGACGCTCGACGGCATCGACGTTCGCGCCCTGCGCCTCGCCGATCTGCGGCGCAACATCGCCCTCGTCTCGCAGGAGCCCGTGCTCTTCAACGACACCATTTTCAACAACCTCGCCCTCGGCTTCGAGGGCGCCACGCGCGAGGAGGTCATCGCCGCCGCGCGCGCCGCCCATGCCGACGAGTTCATCGCCACGCTCCCGCAGGGCTACGACACCGTGGTCGGCGAACGCGGCGCCCTGCTCTCCGGCGGGCAGAAGCAACGCATCGCCATTGCGCGCGCCTTCCTCCGCAACGCCCCGGTGTTGATTCTCGACGAAGCCACCAGCGCCCTCGACTCCGACAGCGAGGCGGCGGTGCAGGACGCGCTGCGCCAGCTCGTCGTGGGCAAGACGGTGCTGATCATCGCGCACCGCTTCAGCACGATCCGCGACGCCTCGATGATCCTCGTCTTCGACAAGGGCCGCATCGTCGCCCAAGGCAACCATGCCACGCTCTACGCCGGCAACGCGCTCTACAAATCGCTCTACGATCTGCAGAATTCGTCCGCCGGTTGAGTTTTCATTCGCGTCATGTCCGTCCCCACCAGCGCCCCCGACCCCACGCTCAACGGTGCAAAGCCCGATCTCTGGCTCCAACTGCGGCTGTGCTACCGCGCCGTGCAGTATCGCTGGCTGAAGGACCGGGCCGAAATCGCCGCCGTGCTGGCCCACGTGCGCCCCGGTTCGCTGGCCATCGACATCGGCGCGCACAAGGGCGGCTACACCTACTGGCTGGCGCGCGGCGTCGGCCGCTCCGGCAAGGTGATCGCTTTCGAACCGCAACCCCTGCTCGCCCGCAAACTGGCCCGCTGCGCGGCCGCGGATCGCGTCACCGTCGTCAACGCCGCCGTGTCGGACCGCGACAGCACGTTGCCCCTCAGTGTCCCCGGCGATGGCACCTCCTCTCCCGGTGCTTCGCTGGAGTCGCCCGCCGCGGCGGGCGGCCGCACGATCCACGTGCCGGTGGTGCCACTCGACCGCTTCCTCGGCGCGCGCACGTTGCCGGTGTCGTTCATCAAGATCGACGTCGAGGGCCACGAGTTGACGGTGTTGCGCGGCGCCGAAGCTTTGTTGCGCACGGATCACCCGGTGCTGCTCTTCGAGTGCGAGCAACGCCACCACCGCGACCGGCCGATCGCGGAGGTCTTTCAATACCTCACCGGACTGGGCTACGCGGGTTGGTTTTTCGACCAGGGCAAACTGCGGCCGATGGGGGAGTTCGACCCGGCCGTGCACCAGCACGACTTGCACGCCGAGGGCTACGTGAACAATTTTCTGTTCAAACCCACCGGGGGGGAGTGAGCCCGATGACGGAACCGAAAGCATTCTCGCGCGAGGTGGAGAACCTCATCGCCGGCCTGCGCGGACTGCCGGAGGACCGGGGGCGTTCGCGGCGGCGCAAAACCGCCGACCTCGGCGGCATCATCGACGAGCTGCTGGTCAAATACCGGATCAGCCACGACTCGCTGGAACACAGCATCCGCGAAAAATGGCCGGAACTGGTCGGCACGCCTAACGCGACCTACTCGCACCCCGTCGTGGTCGAGCGCGGGTTGCTCCTCGTGCTGGTGTCGCATGCCGTGGTCCGCAACGAGCTCTTCCACCACCGGAAGAGCATCCTCGAGAAGCTGCGGAAGCTGCCCGGTTGCGGGTCGATCCGGGGCCTGACCCTGCGTTCGGGGTGAGCCAAGGTGTCTCAGGGACGCTCCGGCAAAAATACGCTTGCTCCTGCCCGCCGCGCTTTGGTTAATGGCGGCTTGCGTTAGTGGAAGTCTGCTGGTCGCAGACTCCCACCACGGTCAGTCCGGGCAACCGGACACTAACGGTGTCGCCGGCCTTCAAAAGCGGGCGACATGGGGCGAAAGCTCCCAAATCGACCGCGTCATCAACCATATAAACCATGTCACAACCCGTTAAGTCAGAAGTTATTGCTCAATACAAAACCCACGAGAAGGACACCGGCTCCAGCGACGTCCAGATCGCGCTGCTCTCGGCTCGCATCAATCATTTGACCGAGCATTTGCGCACGCATCGCAAGGATTTTCACAGCCGCCGCGGCCTTCTCCAGATGGCGAGCCGTCGTCGCAAGCTGCTTGATTACCTCAAGCGCGAAGACCTCCCCAAGTATAACGAACTGCTGCAGAAGCTCAATCTGCGCAAGTAACCCGCTTTCACGAAAGGCGGCCCACCGACGGGCCGCCTTTTGTTCTCCTCACCGACCAGTTCACCGGGATATTTCCGCTTGCCGCCTCAGCCTCGCTGGGACCGCAATCCGAAATTTCCCGAGGACTGATTCAAGAGGGGGACCGAAACGGCCACCTCATCAGCGCCTGGATCTGTCAGTCGGGCTCTCGCCCGGCAGCCGGAATTCAAACCGACCCGCCAGCCAGTCGCGCCCATCCGAAAAAACATCATGAATCAGAAACACTCAGTTACCGTTCCCGGCCTCGGCCTCACGTTCTCCACCGGTTCCATCGCCCAGCTCGCTGGCGGCGCCGTCAACGTCAACGTTGGCGAAACCAACGTCTTCGTCACGGCCTGCGCCGCGCAAACCATGCGCCCCGGCCAGGACTTCTTCCCCCTCACCTGCGACTACCGCGACAAGTATGCCGCGGCCGGCCGTTTCCCCGGCGGCTACTTCAAGCGCGAAGGCCGTCCGACCGAGCGCGAGATCCTCATCTCCCGCCTCTGCGACCGTCCCTGCCGCCCGCTCTTCCCCGAGGGTTTCCTCAATGAAGTGCAGATCATCGGCCAGCTCTTCTCGGCCGATCTGATCAACGACTCCGACATCGCGATGGTCAACGGCGCCAGCGCCGCCCTCGCCATCTCCGACATTCCGTGGAACGGGCCGATCGGCTGTGTCCGCGTCGCCTTGATCGACGACCAGTTCGTCGCCAACCCGACGATCGAACAGATGTTCTCCTCCTCGCTCGACCTGATCTACGTCGGCAACGAGAAGGACATGCTGATGATCGAAGGCTCCGCCGACCAGATCCCCGAGGAGAAATTCATCGAGGCGCTCGCGTTCGGCCACACGGCCATCCAGCCCATCATCGCCGCCATCCGCGAGCTGATGAAGCTCGCCGGCAAACCGAAGGCCACCTTCAAGCTCGTCGGCGCCACGCCGGAAGCCCGCGCCATCATCGAGCGCGTGGTCCCCGCGCAGCGCATCTCCGACGCCATCTTTGGCAAGGATCGTCCGATCCGCACCGCCGCCATCAAGCTGCTCAAGGAAGAGGCCAAGGCCGCGCTCGTCGCCGAACTCGGCGAAGGCAAGTTCACCGATGTCGATCTGAACGTCGTGTTCGAGGACCTGCAATACAAGGCCTACCGCCAGACCGTGCTCGCCAAGGGCCTGCGCTCCGACAACCGCGAAGCCAAGTCGCTCCGCCCGATCACGGCCGAAGTCGGCGTGCTCCCCCGCGTGCATGGTTCCGCCATGTTCCAGCGCGGCGACACCCAGAACATCGCCCTCGTCACCCTCGGGCCGACGAAGGAAGCCCAGGACATGGACGGCCTCACCGGCGGCGCCACTTCGAAGAGCTTCATTCTCCACTACAACTTCCCGCCGTTCTCGGTCGGTGAAGCCGGTCGTTTCATCGGTCCCGGCCGCCGCGAAATCGGCCACGGTGCCCTCGCGGAACGTTCCCTCGTTCCGATTCTCCCCCCGGAAGACGTCTTCCCGTACTCCATCCGCGTCGTCTCCGAGATCATGGCCTCCAACGGCTCGACCTCGATGGCCTCCGTTTGCGGCGGTTGCTTGGCGCTGATGGATGCCGGCGTGCCGATCATCGCCCCCGTCGCCGGCATCTCCTGCGGCTTGATGACCGAGATGGACGCCAACGGCGCCATCACCAAGTGGACCACCATCACCGACATTCTCGGTGAGGAAGATCACTTCGGCGACATGGACTTCAAGCTCGCGGGCACGACCAAGGGCATCACGGGCTTCCAGCTCGATCTCAAGATCAACGGCCTGCCGTTCGAGATCGCCAAGGTGGCCGTCATGCAGGCGCGCGACGCCCGCATCGAGATCCTCAAGGCCATGCTCGCCTCGCTGCCGGCTCCCCGCAAGGACCTCAGCCAGTACGCTCCCCGCATCCAGACGATCCAGATCGATCCCGAAAAGATCGGCCTGCTCATCGGACCCGGCGGCAAGACGATCCGCCGCATCACGGAAACGACCGGCGCGCAGATCGACATCTCCGACGACGATTCCGGCAAGGTCTTCATCTACTCGAACAACGCCGACGCGATGAACCGCGCGGTGCAGGAAATCGACGGCCTCTGCGGCGGCGGTTCCCAGATCGAGATGGGCAAGATCTACACCGGCCGCGTCACCGGCACGAAGGACTTCGGTGCCTTCGTCGAGTGCATGCCGGGCAAGGAAGGCCTCGTCCACATCTCCGAGCTCGCCGACATGCGCGTGCGCCGCACGGAAGACGTCGTCAAGGTCGGCGATTCCATCACCGTGAAGTGCATCGGCATCGACGAGCGTTCCGGCAAGGTTCGCCTCAGCCGCCGCGCGGCGATGAAGGAACTCGAAGCCCAGCAGCCAGCCGAGGCACCCGCCGAGGCCGAAGCTACCTCCGAACCCGCCCAATCGTAAACGGCCACCCCGTTCACTCTCAAAGCCGCGACGCCCGTCGCGGCTTTTTCTTTGGCCCCACGCCGCGCCCGGAGGATTGCACGTGGCCGGACGCCGTCCAGACTGGAGTCCGCTTGAGCTTTCCCGACCATCGCGCCGGCGTGCGCACTGTTGCCGTTCTTGAAGCCTGCAAGGGGGGCGTCGTCCTTGCCGCCGGGTTCGGTCTCGTCGCCATGGTCGGTCACGATGCCGAGAAGTTCGCGGCAGAGCTGGTCGGCCGCCTCCACCTCAATCCGGCCCAGCACTACCCTCAGGTCTTCATCCAGGCCATGTCGGCGGTGACCGACGCGCGCCTCTGGTGGCTCGCGGCCTTCGCTCTGCTCTACGCCACCATTCGATTCCTCGAAGCCTATGGTCTCTGGCATCAACGCCGGTGGGCCGAATGGTTGGCAGCCCTCAGTGGCGCGATCTACATCCCGGTCGAACTGTTTGAAATCTGGCACCACGCCACTTGGCTCAAGTTCGGCGCGCTGGCGGTGAACGTCGCGATCGTCACCTACCTCGCACGCCTCCTCGCCGAGTCACGTCCGCCAAAACCGGATCCGTTCCCGGCGGTTCCCCCGCCGGCGCTCTGAGCGACCCGGGGGTCCGGCCCGTTTCCCGCTTTCATTCGGGGTCGTTCGTGTCTTTCGTGGTGGCAGAATGAAACTCCTGGTCACCAACGACGACGGCATCAACTCGATCTTCTTCCAGGAGTTGGTCCACGCGCTGCGCGCGGCCGGGCACGAACTCTACATTGCCGTGCCGGCCACGGAGCAAAGCTGGACCGGCGCGTCCAAGACCCGCTCGCGCCCGGTGAAATGCGCCGCGGTGGACCGCGGCTTCGGCTGCCCGACCTGGATGCTCGACGGCACGCCGTCCGATTGCGTCAACATCGCAATCGCCCATCTGTTGGAGCCCACGGTGAAAGTCGACGGTGTCGTCAGCGGAATCAACGTCGGCTTCAACTGCTCGCTCGGATTCGTGCTCGCCAGCGGCACGGTGGCCGGGGCGTGGGAAGGCGCCCTGCACGGCCTGCCCGCCGCCGCTTTTTCGCAGGACGTCTCCGAGGAAGTCTACGCGCTGATGAAGGAGCAAGGCGGCACGCCCGACGCCGACATGCTCGTCACGCTCAAGGCCTCCGCCGCCCGCGCCGCCCGGTTCGTCGGCGAGAAATTTCCCGGCGCCCCGCGGAACACCTTCACGGTGCACAACGTCAATTTTCCGATTCCCTGTCGCGCCGACACCGAGATCAAGCCCACGGTCCCGGCACAGGTGCACGTGCCCGGATTGTTCAGCCCGGCGGCCGATGACGGTTCCCATCGCCTCGTGTGGGGCAACATCATCGATGTGTCACCGCCCGAGCCCCTCACCGACGTGAAGTGCCTCGAGCAAGGCTGCATCAGCCACACGATTCTCGACTACCGCAAACTCGGCCACGCCTGAGAGCGGCAAATCGCCGGACCTTCGACTCAGCGCGCCGTCCCCGCGAGCAACGCGGCTTTCTCGTCGGCACTGAGGTAGGCGATTTCGAGCGCGTTGCGGCGGGCCTGCAGGATCTGCGCGGGCGTCAACCCGGCGGCCGGCGCGGCGACCTCGAGTTCGTGTTTCAAGTCGATGTTGCTGATGCCGGGATCGTCGGTGTTGATCGTGGCGAGCAGCCCGTGCTCGAGGAATTGTTTCAGCGGATGCGACGGATAATCCGCGACCGTGTTGGTCTGCAGGTTGCTCGTCAGGCTCACCTCGAGGCCGATGCGATGCGCCGCGAGATGATCGAGCAACCGGGGATCGTCGATCGCGCGCACACCGTGACCGATGCGCGTCGCCCCGAGTTCACGCAACGCGGCCCACACACTCGCCGCGCCCCCCGCCTCGCCCGCGTGCACCGTGATCGCCCAACCCGCATCGCGGCCGCGTTTGAAATGCTCGATGAAAAGTTCCGCCGGCCAGTTCCTCTCGTCGCCGGCCAGATCCAGCGCGGCCAAGTGGTGGCGATGTTCGAGCAACGCCTCGAGTTCGCGCCGACAGGTTTCGGGCCCGAAGGTGCGGCTGAGGATGCCAATCAGTTTCACTTTCACGCCCGTCGCACGGCTGCCTTCCTCGGCGCCCTCGGCGATCGCCGCCACGACGTCCCCCATGTTCAGCCCATGCGTCCGCGCCATGAAATACGGGCTGAAGCGCAGCTCGAGGTAGGCGATGCCTTCCTGCTTGGCGTCCTCCAAATTCTCCCGCGCGACGCGGCGGCAGGCCTCCACGTCGCCCAGCACCCCGACCATCCAGTCGAGCTTCGCCAGAAACGCCAGCAGGTCGGCCTCCACGCCCTGCACCTGCACGTGCGGCCGGAGGGTCTCCACCGTGTCACCGGGCAGGCGCACGTTGTGCTGCCGGGCCAGATCAAGGATCGTCTGGATGCGCAGGCTCCCGTCGAGGTGGCGGTGGAGATCGATCAGGGGCAGCGACGGATCGGACATGAGGTCAGGTTGACGGGACCGCCGCCCGGGCACAACGCCACGATTGCGTTTCTTCTGGCCCTGCATCCCGTCTCCTGAATCCTCCTTCCTGTCCGCCCATGATCGAAGTCGAACACCTCACCCGCGTCTTCCGCACCTACAAGAAAAAGCCCGGCTTCTGGGGCGGAGTAAAGGGTTTGTTCACCCGGGAATTCGAGGAGACGCGCGCGGCCGACGACATCAGTTTCTCGATCAAGGAAGGCGAGTTCGTCGGGTTCCTCGGACCGAACGGCGCGGGCAAGACCACGACGCTCAAGATGCTCTCGGGGCTGATCTATCCGACCAGCGGCACCGCCCGGGTGGCCGGCTTCGACCCGACCAAGCGCGAAAACGAATACCGCCGGCTCTTTGCCCTCGTGCTCGGCCAGAAAAACCAGCTCTGGTGGGATCTGCCGGCCATGGAGTCGTTCTTCTTGCTGCGCGCGATCTACGGCATCGATCCCAAGCAGTGGAAGGAAACCCTCGATGAGCTGGTGACGCTGCTGAACGTCAGTCACAAACTCAACGTGCAGGTGCGCGAACTTTCGCTCGGCGAACGCATGAAGATGGAACTGATCGCCGCGCTGCTCCACCGCCCGCGGGTGCTTTTCCTCGACGAACCGACCATCGGCCTCGACGTCATCTCGCAGCGCAACGTACGCGACTTCCTCCGCGACTACAACCGGAAGAACAGGACGACCATCTTGCTCACGAGCCACTACATGGCGGACATCTCGCATTTGTGCGAGCGCGTCATCGTCATCGATCACGGCAAGAAAATCTACGACGGCGCCCTTGACCGCATCGCCGGGGCCGGGGCGCGCCAGCGCATCATCAAGTTCAAGCCCCGCCCGGGCTTGAGCGGGGAGCCGGCGAACTTTCCGCCCGACTGGAAACCGTTGCACGGCGAGATCAAGATTTGCGACGACGGCGAGATCCTCCTGCACGTGCCGAGCGAAAGCGTCACCACGGTCTGCCAGCAGATCCTCGCGCAGGGAGCCGTGGATGACATCACGATCCAGGATGTCCCGCT
>JAUXOH010000299.1 GCA_030682505.1 Candidatus Didemnitutus sp.
CAAGAGCACGCTTGCCCAGGCCATCGCCGGTCACCCGGATTACACGATCACGGGCGGCGACGTGCTGGTGGACGGAAAATCCATCCTCGGCATGGAAGTCGATGAACGCGCCCGCTCCGGCCTCTTCCTCGCGTTTCAATACCCGAGCGAAATCCCGGGCGTTTCCATCGCCAACTTTCTCCGCGCCGCCGTGCAGGCCCGCATGGTCGAGGGCGAAGAACTCGACGCCACCGGCTACTACAAACGTCTCTACAGCAAAATGGACATGCTCAAGATCGACCGGAAGTTCACCTCCCGCGCGGTCAATGAAGGGTTCTCCGGCGGCGAGAAGAAGCGCTGCGAGATTTTGCAGATGGCGATGCTGGAGCCAAAGTTTGCCATCATGGACGAGACGGACTCCGGCCTCGACATCGACGCCCTGCGCATCGTCGCCGACGGCGTCAACGCGCTCCGTGCCGGACCGCTCGGCATCATGCTCATCACCCATTACCAGCGCCTGCTCGATTACATCGTTCCTGACTTCGTCCACGTCATGCACGACGGACAAATCGTGAAGAGCGGCGACAAATCCCTCGCCTTGGAACTTGAGGCCAAGGGCTACGATTGGGTGAAACAGGAACACGCCGCCAAGGCCTGATCCACCTCTCCCTCACCTCCATGAAACCACTCACCGAAATTGAAGCTGCCGCGACCGAAAATCCGGTCGCCGGCATCGATCAAACCAAGGGCGACTTCAAATACGACGTCACCTACGCCTTTGACGCCGGCACCGGCCTGAGCGAAGACACCATCCGCTACATCAGCTCGGTGAAGAAGGAAGAACCGTGGATTCTCGAGTTCCGCCTCAAGGCCCTGAAGACCTTCCTCGCCAAACCCATGCCCACGCACTGGGCGACGAAGGACCTCGAGAACATCGATTTCGCCAAGATCCGTTACTACCTCTCCCAGGGCCAGAAGCCGAAGCGCACCTGGGAAGAAGTGCCGGATGACATCAAGAAGACCTTCGAACGCCTCGGCATCCCGGAACAGGAGCGCAAGTTCCTCGCCGGCGTCGAAGCCCAGTTCGACTCCGAGGCGGCCTACTCGAACATCAAGGAAATCGTCGCCAAGCAGGGGGTCATCTTCTGCAACTCGACCGAGGGCCTCCGCGAGCATCCGGAAATTTTCCGCAAATTCTTCGGCAAGGTCATTCCCACGGGGGACAACAAGTTCTCCGCGCTCAACAGCGCGGTCTTTTCAGGCGGCTCGTTCATCTACGTGCCCCCCGGCGTGAAGGTTGCCCAGCCCCTGCAGGCCTATTTCCGCATCAACGCCGAAAACTTCGGCCAGTTTGAGCGCACCCTCATCATCGCCGACGAGGGCGCCGAGGTCGTTTACATGGAAGGCTGCACCGCGCCAAAGTTCTCCACCTCCACACTGCACAGCGCCGTGGTCGAACTCGTCGCGCTCAAGGGCGCCAAGATCCAATACATCACCGTCCAGAACTGGGCGAACAACGTCTTCAATCTCGTCACCAAGCGCGGCGTCGCGCACGAGGACGCCGAAATCAAGTGGATCGATTGCAACATCGGCAGCCGCCTGACGATGAAATACCCCGGCGTCGTCCTGAAGGGCGAACGCGCCCGCGGCGAAGTCATCTCCATCGCCCTCGCCAACGACGGCCAGCACCAGGACACCGGCGCGAAGATGGTCCACGCCGCCAACAACACGACTTCCAACATCATCGCGAAGTCGATCTCCGTCGGCCAAGGCCGCTCCACTTACCGCGGTGTGGTCCACATCCCGAAGCACCTCAAGGGCTGCAAGAACAACACCGAGTGCGACGCGCTGCTGATCAACACCAACTCCCGCACCGACACCTACCCGGCGATCACCGTCCGCGGCGATCGCAACGCCACGCAGCACGAGGCGAGTGTGTCCAAGGTTTCCGAGGACATGATCTTCTACATGCAACAACGCGGCCTTTCCGAGGCGCAGGCCATGAGCCTCGCCGTCAATGGCTTCATCAACGACCTCGCCCGCCAGTTCCCGATGGAATACTCCGTCGAACTGAAGCGCCTGATCGACCTCGAAATGGAAGGCTCCGTCGGCTGATTCCAATCAACCACAGAGACACAGAGCGCACCGAGCCAAACCACGGCCTCACTCTATGATCTCTGTGTCTCTGTGGTTCAAAATACATATTTAAGATGTCATCAGTCGTTCCTTCATCCACCTCCCTCACCGGCTCCTTCACCCGCGAGGTCTTCGACGCCCACCTTGCGCGCGTCGCCCATCTGCCCGCGTGGTGGCTCGACCGCAAGCGCGCCGCCTACGAGCGCTTCACCTCCCTGCCGATGCCCGCGCGCACCGACGAGGGCTGGCGCTTCTCCAATTTTCTGGCGCTCTCGCTCGACGGCTACCACCTGCCCGAGCCCGTCACGCTCGACGAGGTGCACCACGCCGCCATGGGCGTCACCGGGGCCGGCACCCTCGTGTTGGCCAATCAACGGGTCGCGTTCTTCGAAGCGCTCCCGGACGATCTGCAAAAGGCCGGCGTCATCTTCGACACGTTGCAAAACGCACTGCGCAACCACCCGGAAATTGTCCGCGAGCACTTGTTGACGCAGCCCTCGAAACTCGACTCCGCCAAGTTTGCCGCCTTGCACGAGGCCTTCCTCGAGGACGGTGCCTTCGTCTACGTGCCCAAGGGCGTCGAGGTCGCCCTCCCGCTCGGTATTTTCCACTACGTTTGCGGTGCCGGCAGCGCGCTCTTCCCCCACACCCTCATCGTGGCCGAGGAAAACTCCAAGATCACCGTTTCCGATTTCCAGCGCTCCACGCAGACGAACGAGAAGCAATTCATCTGCGGCGGCAACGACCTGTTCGTCTCCCACGGCGCGCAGCTCACCTACATCGCGATGCAGGACTGGAGCCGCGAGGCCCTCTCCCTGCAGTTCAACGCCAACGTCGCCCGCCGCGACGCACGTGTCCTCTCGGTCAACCTCCACGCCGGTGCGCGCCAGGCACGGCACGAGAGTTTTTCCCAGTTGCAAGCGCCCGGGGCGCACTCGGAGATGCTCGCCCTCACCATCGCGCATGGCACGCAGGAGTTCGACCAACGCACGCTGCAGATTCACCAGGCGCCGAACACCTCCTCGAACCTGCTCTACAAAAATGCCCTGCTCGACCAGGCCAAGACCATCTTCTCCGGCCTGATTGTCGTCGATGCCGACGCGCAGAAGACCGATGCCTACCAGAGCAATCGCAACCTGATGCTTTCCGACGAGGCCGAGGCGCACTCGCTGCCCGGCCTCGAGATCCAGGCCAACGACGTGCGCTGCTCGCACGGTGCCACCAGCGCCCGCATTCCGGCCGAGCAGGAGTTCTACCTCCAGACCCGCGGCATCGCCAAGGCCCAGGCCGACGAGCTCCTCGTCTTCGGTTTCTTCGAGGAAGTGCTCGGAAAGATCGAGAACCAGGAGCTGCATGACAGCCTCACCGAACTCATCCGCCAGAAGTTTAAGGATGCAGAACCCGTGATTCAGGCTTAAGAGTCAGCCTTGTCCCGAGCCTCCCTCACCGACCCGAATCAGCTCCCTTCCCACCCGATCCTCATGCAGAACCGCGATCGCACCCTTTCCCGCGACGTCGTCGCCCATCAAATTCCTTCCGGCGACAAGCACACGCTCACGTCCGGTGAGACGGTGATGATTCACCAAGTGCTCGGTGGCAGCTACACCGTGCAAACCGGCTACGGGCTGTTTCGCATCAACGGCGCCGATGCCGATGCGCTCGGTGAAGAAGTGCAGGCTGCGACCGTGGCCACCCCGGCGGCGGCCACGGACGCACCGCCTGAATCCGAAGCGGTCTGGGATCAACTCCGCCAGGTGTTCGATCCGGAAATCCCGGTCAACATCGTGGACCTCGGCCTCATCTACTCGATGGACATCTCCCAACGGGACGACGGCGGCCACAAGGTCGACGTCGCCATGACGCTCACGGCGCCCGGTTGCGGCATGGGTCCGGTCATCGCCGAGGATGCCAAGTCGAAGATCCTGCTCGTCCCCGGCGTCGCTGCGGCCGACGTGCGCATCACCTGGGAACCACCGTGGAACCAGTCGATGATCTCCGAGGAAGGGAAAATGAAACTCGGTTTGATCTGAATTCCTTCGCGAGGCCGGCAATCTTGCCGGCCTTTTTATTTTCCCCTCCCGTCGCGACGGGGAAAACCCGGCCGAGGCATCGCCTACCGGGCCGACGCCAGCGCCACCTTCCATTGTTCCGCTTCGACGCCCTGTTGGCGGGCGAGCGCGCGGAGGAAGAACTGGCCTTTCAACGCTTCGGGAAAAGCCTCCTCCAGCAACTTGGCCAAACCCGGGTCTTCCTTGCGAATGACAAAGTAGAGGAAAAATCTTCCGTCGCCGGAAGCGGGTGTCGCTTTCAAAATCTGGAAATCAGCACTGATCACGGCCCGGGGCAGGCTGTTGCCGACCACCAAGACGACATCATAAATCCCGTTGCCCAGACCCCATGACGCCTTGTCGATATCGGGCGTCGCGGCCTTGACTGGCACCATGTCATTCACGCGCTGACTGAGCTCGAACCCGAGGGTGTCGGCAAAGGCCTGATGAAACGCATCCCGCCCCGAAGCGCGCCGGTCCGGATCGATGATGGCCAGCTTGATGGCCTGACTTGCTTCCACTTTCACCTCT
Source organism: Candidatus Didemnitutus sp. (assembly GCA_030682505.1). GTDB lineage: Bacteria > Verrucomicrobiota > Verrucomicrobiia > Opitutales > Opitutaceae > Didemnitutus. Next base: position 4,695 of record JAUXOH010000299.1, read on the forward strand.
TTGCCAGCGGCAAGCACCGTGCTGGTGAGAATGCAGAAGGCCAATATTCCGAAGTTGATTCGTGGGTGCATGGAAAAGCCGGTTGGAGGGGTGGAACGCGCAGTCGCTGGGAGGTGCTTCGTCACATTTCCAACCAAATTGAGCAGAACCTGCCGTAAGGTGTTCGTAAATAGCCTCGCCAGCTCCCGCGCTCCCTCGCAGAACGACCGACAAACGTGTTCGCGCTCTCCTCCATTTCATCGTGGCTCGCGGACCGGCGTGTCGCGGCGTTCATCTTGGTGATCGCGGGGTTCGCCGCCTACGCCAATTCGTGGCACGGGCCGTTTGTTTTCGACGATCAAGGTTCGATCCCCGGCAATCCCACGATTCGCTCCCTGGCCAGCGCGTGGATTCCCCCCGCTGACGCCGGCATCACGGTCGCCGGACGCCCGCTGCTCAATTTCAGCTTCGCCCTCAATTATGCCCTCAGTGGCGAAGCCGTGTGGAGTTACCATGCGGTGAATCTATTGATTCATCTTGGCGCGGCGCTGCTGCTCGCCGGTCTCGTGCGGCGCACGCTCCAGTTGCCGGGCGCCATCCCGACTGGGCGCGATTCCGCCGGCTCCATCGCGCTCTTCGCCGCGCTCCTCTGGTTGGTGCATCCCGTGCAAACCGCCGCCGTCACCTACGTCGTGCAACGCGCCGAGTCGCTCGCGGCCCTGTGGATTCTCGCCACGCTCCATGCATTCCTTCGTTCCTTGGACTCAAGCAACCCGCTCCGCTGGCGATGCCTCGCCGTGGCCGCCGCGATGGCCGGTGTTGCCACCAAGGAAGTTGCCGCCGTCGCGCCGCTGCTGGTGCTCCTTTATGATCGCACCTTTGTCGCGGGCACATTTTTCCCCGCGCTTCGGCAACGCCGCGGACTCTACCTTGCCCTCGCTTCCTCGTGGCTGCTCTTGGCGGGTTTGATGGCCACCACCGGAGCGCGCGGAGGTTCCGTTGGCTTTGCGACGGCCGTGCCGTGGTGGAACTACGCGCTGCAACAAGCCGTCGCCGTGGTCCACTATGTACGTCTGGCTGTTTGGCCCCACCCGCTCGTGTTCGACTATGGCACGCCGACCATCACGAGCGCCCTGACCGTGTGGCCGCACTTGCTCGCCATCGCCTGCGCGCTCGTCGGCACGATCGTCGCGCTGCGCTTCCGGCCCCGCGCCGGCTTTCTCGCTGCCGCCTTTTTTCTGCTCCTCGCACCCAGTTCGAGCGTGATCCCCGTCGCCACGCAGACGATGGCCGAGCATCGCGTCTATCTCCCGCTCGCCGCACTCACGATTGGATTCGCTCTGCTGCTCCATCGCTTCGCCGGCCGGTTCGCCGCCGTCATCCTCGCGACAGTGGCGGTGGTCCTCGGTTGCCTCACCTGGCAACGCAACCTCGCGTATCAGGACGAAGTCGCGCTGTGGCGCGCCACCGTCGCGGCGGCCCCCGAAAATCCGCGCGCCCACCACAATCTCGGGTTCACGCTCACGACGCGAGGCGACCTCGAGGCCGCGATCCCGGCCTACCGCCGGGCGCTTGCTCTCGCGCCCGACTACTCCGATGCCCTCAACAATCTCGGCAACGCGCTGCTGCGCCGGGGCCAGATCGACGAAGCCCTGCCCCTCTTGCGCCGAGCCACCATCGTTGCACCGGGTGATCCCGATTCGTGGAACAGCCTCGGGCATGCGGAACTTGTCATCGGCGAGACGAGCGCGGCCATTCAGTCCTTTCGTCGCGCGATCCAGCTCGCCCCCAACTACGCCCTCGCCCACTCCAATCTCGGCCAAGCCCTCGCCCTCAGCGGCGATGTCACCGCCGCGCTGTCCTCGCTCGAGACCGCGGTCGAGCTCGCCCCGGCGGACGCAATTTTCCGCAACAACCTCGCCAACCGCCTCGCCGCGCTCGGGCGCACCGACGAGGCCGCCGCCCACTACCAGATCGTTCTGGCCGCGGCGCCTGATCATGTCCTTACGTTGTTCAACTCCGGCAATCTCTTCCTGAACACCAGCCGCTTCCAACTCGCCATTGATCACTACGTCCGGGCGCTGGCGGTGGAACACGAATACGCCGAGGCCCACGTCAATCTCGCCGCGGCATTCCAGCAACTGGGACGCATCCCCGAAGCCGTCGCCCACTACGAAACCGCGCTCCGCCTGCGACCCGGTGATCCGATTGCCACGGAGAATCTGCGCCGCCTCCGCCGCGAGCCGGGCGCACCGCATTGAAAAACAGACTTGGAGCCGGGGACATTTGCTGCGCTGCTCGAATCGCGATGGATCATCCTGCCGAACCGCAATTTTGGGAACAACGCTACGTCGCGGGCACCATCCCGTGGGACCTCGGCGGCGTGCCGCCGCGTCTCACCGAGTTTCTCGCCACCCAACCCCGGGACCTACGTGTCCTGATCCCGGGCTGCGGCGGTGGTCACGAGGTGGCCGTCTTTCACCGCGCCGGCCATCACGTAACCGCGATCGACTTTGCCCCCGCCGCCGTCGCCCAAGCGCGCACCAACCTCGGCCCCGAGCTGGGTGCCCACGTGGTGCTCGGCGATTTCTTTGCCCATCCCCTGGCGGACGCCTCGTTTGACCTGGTCTACGAACGCACCTTTTTCTGCGCGATTCCCCCGCGTCTGCGCGCCGCCTACATTCAGCGGATGACGCAGTTGCTGAAGCCCGACGGGGCCCTCCTCGGGCTTTTCTTCCTCGGCGACGAACGCGACGGTCCGCCCTATCAACTGAACGCCAGCGATCATGAGGCTCTCTTCGCGCCCCGCTTCCTGCTCGCGAATGACGAACCTGTCGCCCAGCCCTTCCCCTTGTTTGGCGCCAAGGAGCGTTGGCGCGAATACCGCCTCAAGCGCTGATCGCCCAGCCCCGGAATCATCCATGCCACTTTCCCCCAACGGAACTTTCTACGAACAACTCATCGCACTCGAGCAAGCGGGCAGTGGGTTTGTGGTCGTGACGTTGGTCGAGGCCTTGGGCAGCACGCCGCAGGAATCCGGAGCCAAGATGCTCGTCACCACCGGGGGTCTGCATTGCGGCACGGTGGGCGGCGGCAAGGTGGAAGCGAAAGCCATTGGGCTCGCGCAGGAGATGCTGGCGACACGCACCGCCGGCACTCAGTTCTGCAACTGGACCCTCAAGGGCGACGTCGGGATGACCTGCGGCGGTTCGGTGAAATTCTATTTTGAAGCCCATCCCGCCGGGGGCGTCGGCGCGGCGTGGCCGATTTGGATCTTTGGCGCGGGTCACGTGGTGGGGGCGCTCGTGCCGGTCCTGGCGCCGCTCAATTGCCAGATCACGGTCTGCGATCCGCGCCGCGACTGGCTCGATCGCCTGCCGCGCGCGCGCAACTTGCGCATCGTGCAGGCCGAAGCCCCGGAAGCCTTGGTCTCGACGATGCCCGACCATGCGTTTTTGCTCTGCCTGACCAAGGGTCACGCATCCGACCGACCGGTGCTGCAGCGCGCCCTGGCGGAACGGAATTTCCCCTTTGTCGGTGTCATCGGCAGCGCGGCCAAGGCGGAGGTGTTGCGCCGCGAAATGATCGCGGACGGACTGGACGCGGAACGCGCCCGGCAATTCCATTGCCCCGTCGGACTGTCCTTTGGATCCAACGAACCGTCCGAGATCGCCCTGAGCATCGCCGCCCAGCTGCTCACCGTGCGCGATCAGGCAAAAGCGTGACCTACCTGCCCAGGCGGGCCTGAATCGCCGCGAAGATGGCCTCGCCGGTCGCCGGTGACGCGAGCGCGACCTCGCCGCCCGGGGAACCGAACGCCGCCACCGCATCGCGGATCGCCTCGCGCACGCTGATCGCCAGCATCAACGGCGGTTCGCCGACCGCCTTGCTGCCGTGAATCGAGTTGGGCTGCGTCGCCTTGGGCAAGAGCGTGACATAGAACTCGGCGGGCGCGTCGCTCATCGCGGGAATCTGGTAGGTGCTGGCGCTGTGCGTGAGCAGTTGACCCTTCGCTCCCCACTTCAATTCCTCGCTGGTGAGCCAGCCCATGCCCTGCACGAAGGCCCCTTCGATCTGCCCGCGATCAACCCCCGGGTTCAGGGAGTCGCCCACATCGTGCACAATGTCGACCCGGCGCACGCGTTGCATGCCGGTGTAGCCGTCCACCTCGACCTCGCTGAGTGCGGCGCCACACGCAAAATAATGAAAGGGGCGGCCCGCCGACTTGCTCCAATCCCAGTGGATCCCCGGAGTTTTGTAGTAGCCCGTGGTGGAAAGACTGACGCGCTCCGTGTAGGCCTTGGCCGTCACTTTCGCGAAGGGCAGACGGTGTTCCGCCTTGTCCCGGGGGAAAGCAAAACCGTCGGCGAAGATCACTTGCTCCGGTTCCGTTCCCAGCAGCCCCGCGGCAATCGGCATGAGCCGTTCGCGCAGAATCGCGCAAGCCGCCGCCACCGCGGCACCGTTCAGGTCCGCGCCGCTCGAGGCCGCAGTCGCCGACGTGTTGGGCACCTTGTCGGTGCTCGTCGTCATGAGCCGGATGCTGGTCGACGGCAGCCCCAGCTCCCGCATGGCGACCCCGATCATCTTCGTGTGCAGACCCTGCCCCATCTCCGTGCCCCCATGGTTCACTTGCACGGAACCATCGTTGTATATGTGCACGAGCGAGCCGGCCTGGTTGTAGTGCGAAAGCGTGAAGCTGATGCCGAACTTCACCGGCGTCACCGCCAAGCCGCGTTTCACCCGGGGATGAGCCGCGTTCCACGCCGCAATTTCGAGCCGGCGTTCGTTGAAGCGCCCGGAATCGAGCACGCGGCGCCAGATTTCCTGAATCCGGTTGTCGCCGACGTCCTCGAGATAGTGGGTTCGGTTCGTCTCGCCGGTGCCGTGGTAAAGATTGCGCTCGCGCACGACTTCCGGGGGCAAACCGAGACGCCGGGCGACGCGATCCATGATCTCCTCCATCACCAGCATCCCCTGCGGACCACCGAACCCGCGAAAGGCCGTGTGCGAGGTCGTGTTGGTCTTCGCCACCCGCCCGGTGAAATGCACCGCCGGCAGGTAGTAGGAGTTGTCCAAATGGAACAGCGCGCGATCCACGATCGGCTGCGAAAGATCCAGCGACCAACCCCCGTCGGAGACCAACTCCACCTGCGCTGCGAGGATCCGGCCCTCCGGATCGTGGCCGATTTCAAAGCGTCCGAAAAACGGATGCCGCTTGCCCGTGAGTGTCATGTCGAGATCGCGATCGAGCTGCAC
>JAUXOH010000302.1 GCA_030682505.1 Candidatus Didemnitutus sp.
GAAGACGGTGACCGAAAGCGGCGGTGAAATCCGAGAAGAGGGGGAGCTGATAGTCCAAGGACTCCGGTTTCCCCGAAAACTCCTCAACAAGTCCGCCGATGGACAACTGGCGACGATTACCTTTGAAAGAGTAACGCTGAACGAGAAGTTTCCTGACGACGTGTTCGCGGTGCCAACTCTGCGGCTGGTGCGCTGAACGGGCCGTGCGGGACGGAAATCGAGGGAGCGGTGGCGTTTCCACCGCGTTACTTTTGCTTCAGAGGAAAGTTCGATTGCCTTATTCATTCGTCAAGCGGGCCTTGTCAGGTCGCTTTCCTTTGCATGCCCCGTGGTTCTCGCCAAAGTGATGGGGTTCCCCCTTCCTACCCATGAGCGCCCTGATTAAAATCGACGATAAGGAGTTTTCATTTCCGGTCATGACCGGCACCGAGGGCGAGAAGGCCATCGATGCTCGCAGCCTCCGCAAGGACACCGGCTACATTTTCTTCGATCAAGGCTATGGTAACACCGGCTCCTGCGAGAGCGCGGTCACTTTCCTGGACGGGGACAACGGGATCTTGCGCCACCGGGGCTACCCAATCGAACAACTGGCCGCCCACAGCGAGTTCGTCGAGACCGCCTACCTCATCATCTACGGTGAGCTCCCGAATGCCGTCCAACGCAAGAAATTCGGTCAACTCCTGCGCCAGAGCGGGCACGTCGAGACGCAGTTGCAGGAAATTTTCGCCGGATTCCCAAAGGAAGCCCCGCCGATGGCGATGCTCTCCTCGATCGTGAATGCACTGGGGGCGCATTTCCCTCATCTTGCGACAAACGACTTTGAAAAGGACCTGAAGAACTTCGACCTGACGGCAGCGATCGCAATTTCGAAGATCCGCACCATCGGGGCCATGATCTACCGGCATTCGCAAGGGCTGCCGTTCATGCACCCGAAGGACCTGCCGTTCTGCGACAATCTGCTCCATCTCATGTTCTCGGAGCCGTATCAGGACTATGTGGCAATTCCCGAGGTGACGAAGGCGCTCAACCTCCTTCTCCTGATGCACGCCGATCACGAGCAGAACTGCTCGACATCGACGGTGCGGATGGTCGGCTCCAGTGGAGCCAACCTCTTCACCTCGCTCTCCGCCGGCATCAACGCACTGTCCGGTCCGCTGCATGGGGGCGCGAACGTCGCGGTCATGCAGATGCTCCAGTCGATCCACGACGAGGGCGACGATGGTTCCCGGTTCATCGAGGCCGCCAAGGGCGGGTCGAAGAGCAACCGCCTGATGGGTTTCGGGCACGCCGTCTACCGCAATTTTGATCCGCGCGCCACGATCATTGGCCAGGCTTGCGACTCGGTCCTGAAGAAACTGGGCATATCCGACCCGCTGCTCGACATCGCCAAGCATCTCGAAGAAGCCGCGCTCAAGGACGACTACTTTGTCTCGCGCAAACTCTATCCCAACGTCGATTTCTACTCCGGCATCATCTTCCGCGCCCTTGGCATCCCGACCAACATGTTTACCGTGATGTTCGCCATCGGCCGGTCGCCGGGCTGGATCGCCAATTGGAAGGAAGTGGCGTCCAATCCCAAGGGCCGCATCTACCGTCCGCGGCAGATTTTCACGGGCTCGACGCCGCGCGACTATGTGCTGATCGACCAGCGCTCCTGAGCCGCCGACGCGGACTCGGGTGTGATTCCTCAAGCCCGCCCATCCGGCGGGCTTTCTTTTTGCGGCGCCGGTTTGGTTTCGACCTGCACGTGCATGATTTCCTCGAGCTTGAGCCCGGTGATGGCCCGCAGGCCTTTGATCAGACGCCAAAGAATGAAAATCATCACGCCCATGCTCGGCACGACGATGACGGGCCAACTCCACGCCATCATTTTGCCATACTGGGCGTTGAATGCGGGCGTCTCCGGCATCTCCGTGATCAGATAGCGGGCGAGCGCGAAGTTCAGCACCGACGACAGGGCAAAGGAAGCGGCGAGCAACCAGCTCGACGAGCCCAACAGGCGATCAAACGCCGGGCGGGTGCCGCGTTCGTCAAGTGCGGTGTTCACCCGGGGGAGGTTGAGCACTTCGTCATTGAGCAAGAAGGTCCGCACGAGGGGCCGCTTGGTCCATTGGGATAAGATCACCATCAGGCCGATCAGGGCGGGCACGGTCGCCTCTTTGACGGCGAACCAAAATGGTTCCAACCGCATCAGGCTGAATCCCCCGGTGGCCAAGGTGCTGAAAAACCCCAAAGCGGCGACGAAGTTGAATTTCCGCCGCCGCAGCGCGTCGTAGATGCCGTAGCCGAGCGGAAAGGCCAGCGCGAGCAACAGCGCCTGTTTGGCGCCCAGCTGGTCGCTCAACTTCGACAGGATGAGCACCGGGATCACGATGCTCAGGCCGAGGTTCAGGAGGAGGCTTTCGCGCTTGGTCTGGGGCATGGACATCGGGCAAATCAATGGGCAACTGAAGCGGACGGAAAGGGAGAAAGGGGCCCGCGAGGCCTTTTCCTGATTCCCTGAGCTCCAGATTTTTGTATCTTACTCCCGTAATGCTACTTCTCGGCGTCAATATCGACCATTGTGCCACGGTCCGTCAGGCCCGTTACCGACAGGCGGAGGCGACAGTGGGCGGCAATGTCGAACCCGATCCGGTGGGGCTGGCCCTGTTGTGCGAACGGGCCGGTGCCGACAGTATCACCGTTCACCTTCGCGAGGACCGCCGTCACATCCAGGACCGCGACGTGGCTCGGATCGGTGAAGCCACCACGACCCGCGTCAACCTCGAGATGGCCTGCACGCCCGAGATGACCGACCTCGCGCTGCGCTGGAAGCCCCATTCCGTGTGCCTCGTGCCGGAGAGCCGCGAGGAAATCAC
>JAUXOH010000307.1 GCA_030682505.1 Candidatus Didemnitutus sp.
GCGCGACGGTGTGATCAAAGCCAGCCTGCGGGCGCAGACCGCCGTGTATCGGGTCGATTCCATTGCGGCGCAGTTTAACGGCGGTGGCCATGCATGCGCTGCGGGACTGAATTTTCCAGATACGCTCGAGAAATTCTATCCGAAGCTGGTCGCCGCCTTTGCTGAGCGACTGCACGAAGTGGCCCGCTCTTCCTCATGAGCATGCGTCCTCCGAAATTGGTCGAAGGAGTGCTGCTGGTGGACAAGCCCACGGGGATGACCTCGCACGACGTCGTGTATCGGCTGCGGCGCAAGTTTCAGATTCAACGCATCGGCCATGCCGGCACGTTGGATCCGATGGCCACGGGCGTGCTCGTCATGTTGATCGGCAAGGCGACGAAAATCTCCCAGTACCTCATCAGTGTCGACAAGGTCTACGAAGGTGAAATCACGCTCGGCGTGAACACCAACTCGCAGGATGCCGAGGGCGAAGTGATGGAGACGCGTCCTGTTCCGCCGCTCACGCGGGAACAAGTGACCGCGATGATGCAGACTTTTCTCGGGGACCAGTATCAAAGGCCACCGATGTTCTCGGCGGTGAAGATTGGCGGCGTGCCGCTCTACAAACTGGCGCGCAAGGGCGAAGAAATTGAACGGGAACCCCGCTTCGTGCGGATTGCCGCGTTTGAAATGCTCTCGTTCGAGTCGCCGAAGATCACTTTCCGCTTGGCCTGCACCAAGGGGACCTACGTGCGCACGGTCGCCTACGACTTGGGTGAAAAGCTCGGGTGCGGTGGCCACCTTTCCTCCTTGCGCCGCACGGGCAGCGGCAAATTCACGATTGAGCAATGCCTGCCGCTGGCCGAAATCGAAACGATGGCTCTCCCGGAGCTGGAGAAGCGCCTCATCCCGGTGATTGATGCGGCGCCCAGCGTGGCGCTGTGAAATCGGTGATCCAATTCCACGCGCTGGAGCGGGTCGAGCTGCCCGCGGGTCCGGTCCATCTGGCGATCGGGATGTTCGATGGCGTGCACCGCGGACACCAATCGGTCGTGCAAGCCGCCGTCCAAGCGGCCCACCGAGACGCGGGCGGCTCCGGGGTGCTGACGTTCTGGCCGCATCCAAGTGTCGTGATCCGCCCGGAAAGTCCCGCGCGCTTGATCCTCGATGCGGCGACCAAGCGCAACCTGCTCTCGGGACTCGGGATTGATTTTCTGATCGAGCATCCCTTCACCCCGGAATTTGCGGCCACGGGGGCGATGGAATTCGTTGCCTTGCTCAAGCGGGTATTGCCCGGCCTCAAAGCCGTCTACGTCGGCGAAAATTTCCGTTTTGGGCGGGGCCGGGAAGGCGACATCGCCTTGCTGGGCGAGGCGGCCAAAGGGGCGGGATTCGAGGTCGTGATCACGCCCCGCCTCCATCAAGCCGGTGCGCCGATCAGCAGTTCGCGTCTGCGCGAGCTCATCGCGGCGGGCGAGATGGAGGAGGCGAACGCCCTGCTCGGTTTTTCCTATTTTTCGGTTGGTCAGGTGGAGTCAGGTCGGCGCATGGGCCGCGAGTTGGGTTTTCCCACGCTCAACCTGCGCTGGGAACCCGGGCTGGCTCCCCGCTACGGCGTCTACGCGGTCCGGCTGACCGGCCCGGACGGTCGCAAGTATTCCGGGGTGGCCAACTATGGCATGCGGCCGACGATCGACGGCAACGCGCCGCATCCGCTGTTGGAGGTGCATGTGCTGGAGGAGACGCCCCTGACCTATGGGGACGTCGTGACGGTGCAATGGCTGCGTTTTCTGCGCGCGGAGCAGAAATTTTCGAAGGTGGAGGAGCTTCGGGCCCAAATCGATCGCGACCGGACGGCCGCGTTGGCCGCTCTTCCGGGGCTTTCAGCCCAAGATTCACCAAAGAGCGCTTGACTTGAATTTCTCCAAATCTACGTTGCGGCCTCTTTCCCATTTTTGGGGTGGTAGCTCAGTTGGTTAGAGCGTCTGCCTGTCACGCAGAAGGTCGCGGGTTCGAGTCCCGTCCATCCCGCCATTAATTACTGCATCCCTTGGGGATGCGGTTTTTTGTGCCCCTAAAAACAGCTGGGTTTTCACCCGAATTCGGCCTCATCCGAGGCAGAGCGCGATCTGCACGCCAGGACCGTGGACGCCTTCGATCAGAATTCCTTCGACGTCGGCGGTTTTGGAAGGTCCCGTGACCCAAATGACGTTGGGATCCGGCGGCAAGGCAGCCAGCGCGGCGGTCAGGTCGGGGTGGATTTGGGCGCGCTGCACCACGGCCACATGCACCCACGGCGCGAGGGCGGCCAGCCGCGACGACGTCTCGCCGTCGGTGAAGATCAAGGTTCCCGTCTCGGCAATCGCGCCAGCGGCGCGGGTGATGCCGAAATCGTAGTCGTCAATGCGGGTGCGATCAAAAGTGCTCTCGACGGTGAACGAGGCCGGAAAGGCGTCCGCGAATTGCGGCGCCAGCTCCGGATCGCAGTAGCCTCGTCTCCAGCCGTTCTGGTCGAGCAGGGCGATCAGTTCGGCAACGGACGACAATGGCACTCCATTCACCGCCTTGTTGCGCTGGGCAAACAGGCTCCACGCGTCGGCGGTCGACTTGGTCTGGCGCAGGGAAATCAGCTCCGCCTCCCACGCCGGCGCCGCGGCGCGCTGGGGCAGGGGGGCGAGCGCCGCGTGCACCCGCGAGAGAATCTGGTCGCGCTCGGTGCTCATGGCTTGGGGCGTTGCTTCATCCATTTCCTGAACTCTCCTCCGCGCCACGCGGGCAGCACGCGCTTTTCCTCCCACGCCCGCAAGGCGGGAACGGGGATGAGCTTGGTCGGCAGATAATTCAAGACCTTGCCGCCGAACAGGGCGGCCTTCCCCGAGGTCGGCTGCGTGGCGAGCAGGGCCCAGACACCCATCGGTGGGGTGCCGACCGAGGCGAGCGGCGCGCCCTCGGCCTTGCCCTTGGCGCGCAAGCGCAGAAGCAGATCGGGAATCGGGATGTTGACCGGGCAGACCTCGTGGCACGCGCCGCAGAGCGATGAGGCTTTGGGCAGATCGGCGAGCTCGGAGAATTTGTCCTTGGCCAGCAACGGCGAGAGCACGGCGCCGACCGGACCGGGATAGACGCTGCGATAGGCGTGTCCACTGGCCTGCCGATAGACGGGGCAGACGTTCAGGCAGGCTCCGCAACGGATGCAGCGCAGGATCTCGCGGCACTCGGAGGCGAGCACCTCGGTGCGGCCGTTGTCCACAAAGATGACGTGCATCTCTTCCGGACCGTCAGGCTGGTCGGCCGCCTTGGGCCCAGAGATGTACTCCGTGTAGACCGTGAGTTGTTGGGCTGTCGCGGAACGCGCGAGCAGGTTCAAGAGCAACCCGAGGTCCCGGTCGCGGGGCACGAGCTTCTCGATGCCGACCAGGGCAATGTGGCACTTCGTGGCCGCGAGACTGAAGCGGGAGTTGCCCTCGTTGGTCACGACGACCAAGCGGCCGCTTTCCACCGAAACGAAATTTGCCCCGGTGAGACCGACGTCGGCTTCGAGGTACTTGTGCCGGAGAAACTGGCGCGCGCGCCGGGTGATCGTCTCGGGATCGTCATTGTAGGCGCCGAGACCTTCGCGCTCGAAGCTGCGCGCGATTTCCTGGCGGCTCTTGTGAATGATCGGGCGCACGATGTGGCTCGGGTGATCGCCGTCGATCTGCACGATGAACTCGCCCAAGTCGGTCTCGAGCGCCTCGATGCCGTGCTTCTCCAAGAACGGGGCGAGTTCGATCTCTTCGCTCACCATCGTCTTGGCCTTGACCATCTTGGTGGCGCCGCGCGCGCGCATGATGCGCAACACCGCCTCGCAGGCCGACTCGGCGGTCGCGGCCCAATGGACGTGGGCGCCATTGGCCTGCAATTTCGCCTCGACCGCCGGCAGGTAGGTGTCGAGGTGCTCGATGACGTGCTGTTTGATCTGGCCGGCAATCTCCCGAAGCCGATTGGGGTCTTCAAAATTGTCGAAGAGCAGCTTGGTGCGCTTCTCGTGGGTCCCCTTCGTGCTTTGGTAGACCGAGGTGCGCTGGGCGGCCGGCAGGGCCGCAGCGAAGTCATCGATGGGCTGGCGTGCCATGGTCGTCAGGCGAGCAATCCGCCGTTGCGCAGGGCATCGCGCAGGACTTGCGCGAGATGTTGGGTCTTGATCGGCTGACCCTCTTTCTGGGCCAGCCCGCCCAGGTGCATCAGGCAGCTCATGTCGCCAGAGACGACAAGGTCGGGCTGCACGGCGCGCAGGTGTTCCAATTTCAGGGCACCCATGCCGGCGGAAAGATGGGGAAAGCCCACGGAGAAAGTGCCGCCAAACCCGCAGCATTGCTCCGCTTCGCCGAAGGGCACCACGGTCACTCCGTCGATCGAGTTCAGCAGGGCCAGCGCCGCCGACTCGCTGCGCGTGCCGCGATTGTGGCAATTGCGGTGAAAAGCAATGGTGGCCTCGAGTCGCCCCGGCCAGGTCGTCACCCCGAGGGCGTTGACGAGGAGATCGGCAAATTCCCACGTGCGTTCGGCGAAGGCCTTGACGGCGGGCAGGTCGGACTCCTTTTCGAACTCCAGCGCGGCGCCATGGCGTATCATGCCGACGCACGAGCCCGACGGCAAAACCACGGGCACGTCACCCGCAAAGGTGCGCAAGGTGTGCCGGACGACCTTGCGCGAGGCGGGCCAGTCGCCGCCGTTGAAGGCCGGTTGGCCGCAACAGGTCTGACCTTCGGGGAAGTCGACGCCGACCTTGAGGTAGTCGAGCACCTCGACGGTTGCACGGGCGACGTCGTCGTAGAACGCGTCGCACAGGCACGTCGCCATCAATTGCACCCGGCGCGGCGCTCCGGCGGCAAACGGACTGGGTCGGGAGTCGGACATCAGGGGCGGGGCAGGTAAGTTTTGGCGTCGAGTTGCCGGACGAGGCGAGCGCGGAATTCCGCCAGATCCCGCACCGCGCCGAGCGCGATGAGTTGACTGGCGAGATTTCCCACGGCGGAACCCTCCAGGGCAAAGGAGAGCACGGGCAGGGCGCAGGCGTCGGCCGTCGCCTGGCAGAGGAGTCGGTTTCGCGAACCCCCACCCACGATCAGAATCCGGGAGAACTTGCGGCCGGAGAGTTTCTCGAACGTGCGCACGGCATCGGCATGGCCGCGACCGAGCGAATCGCAGATCAGGCGCACGTAGCTGCCCAGGTCGCGCGGCGGCCGGGAGCCGTGACGTTGCAATTGCGCATCGATGGCGGCGCGCATGTCGGACGGATTGAAGAGCGCAGGGTCGGTGAGGTCGAGCAACCGCGCCGGCTTTGGTGCGCGCGCCGCGGCCGCAATCAGCTTCGTCCACGCCGAGACCGTGAGGGGACGCGCCGCGAATGAAGGCAAGATCTGCTCGAGCAACCAGAGACCGAGGCAGGAGCGCAACGGGCGGTAGCGACCGTCGCCCATCCGTTCGTTCGAAATCCTGGCTTCACGGGCGGCGTCACCCAGGAGGGGTTTGTCGCTTTCAAAGCCGAGCAACGACCAAGTGCCGGAGCTCAAGTAGAGGTCGGAGCCGTCGGGCCTGGCCGGCATGGCGGTGAAGGCACACGCCGTGTCGTGGCCGGGCACGAGCACATTCCAGACTCCTTTCAACTCCGGGATGCCCGTGATCGGGCCCAGCTTTTGGGGAGAAAGAGCGGGTTGGCTGAACCAGTGGCCCGGGATGTCGAAGTGGGCGAGGGCTTCGGCGGACCAGTCCCGACTGTGCACATCGAGCAACTGCGCGTGGCTGCAAATGGAGATTTCGTTCTCCATTTTCCCGGAGAGGAGAAAATTGAAGAAGTCCGGCACAAAGAGGCAGCGGGCCGCGGTGTCGGCCATGCCGGGGACAGCGGCGAGGGTCTCCTGCAACTGCAGGCTCGTATTGTAGGGGTAGTTGGGGATGCCCGTGTGGGCGTAAACCTGCTCGAAACCCCGCTGCGCGAGCCGCTCGGAGAATTTCTGCGTGCGCTGGTCGCGGTAGGCGTGCACGGGATGCACCGGGCGGCCCTGCGCGTTGACGAGCACGTGATCGACGGCCCAGGAATCCACGCCGACGGAGGCAAGTTTTGGAAACTGCGCCTTCGCCTTCAGGAGGCCGGTGCGCGCTTCTCCCCAAAGGTAGGGCAGATCCCAATAGGCATTCGGTCCGAGAGAGCGGAATTGATTGGTGAACCGGTGCACCTCGGTGAGCACGAGGCGGTTTTTTGCCCACGTGCCCACAATGACGCGACCGCTGGTCGCGCCAAGATCGACGGCTGCGCAATGCACCGTTTTCATCTTAGCGCAGGAAGGCCTCGTGGAGGCCGCCGTCGACCGTGAGGATCTGGCCGGTGGTCTTGCTCAAACGCTGGGAGACGAGAAGAAAATAGGCCTCGGCCTGATCGGCGGGCGTGATCGGCGACTTGGTCAGCGTCCGGTCCGCATAGAACTGGGCGAGCTTCTGCACGAGGGAATCGGTGGGCTCGTCGTCGGTGTAAGGCAGGTGGTATTTCGCCAGTGAGCCGATGACGCGATCGCGCGGAAACATGGCCGAACCCTGCACCACGGTGGCGGGAGCCACGCCATTGACGCGCACCAACGGCGCCAGCTCGATGGCGAGTTCGCGCACGAGGTGATTGGCGGCCGCCTTGGAGGTGTCGTAGGCGAGGGAACCCTTCTTCGCGACGACGGCGTTGGCCGAGGTGGTGAGCACGAGCTGACCCTTGAGGCCTTGTTCCTTCCATGTCTTGAACGCTTCGTCACCGACGATGTAGCCGCCGGTGACATTGACGTTGAAGGTGAAGGCCCATTTGTCGTCCGGCACGTGACCGGTCGTGTCACTCGGCCAGAAAACCCCCGCCGTGACACAGATGGAATCAAACCCACCGTAGGCCAGCACGACCTGATCGAGCATCGCCCGCACGCTGGCGCGATCGGTGATGTTGCACGCGAGGCCGAGGACCGGGCCGCAATTGGAAAGACCGGAACCAGCGACGCCGATGCCGAGGCCATGTTGGTTGGTGATTTCCTTCGCCGTGGCCTGCGCCGCCTCGGCGTTCAGGTCGACACACACGACGTGCGCGCCATCCTTGACGAGGCGGAGGGCGGTTTCCTTGCCGATGCCGGATCCCGCACCCACCACGATCACGACCTGCCGCGCGAGTTCCTTTTCGGCCGGCATGCGCTGGAGCTTGGCCTCCTCGAGCAGCCAATACTCGATGTCGAACGCTTCCTGTTGCGGCAGGGCGATGTAGGTATCGATCGCCTCCGCGCCGCGCATGACCTCCACGGCACAATTGTAGAATTCCGCCGTGACGCGCGACTCGGACTTGTCCTTGCCCCACGCGATCATGCCGACCCCCGGAATCAGAACCACGGTCGGATTCGGATCCCTCATCGCCGGCGATGTCGCCCGTTTGCATTTCGCATAGTAGGCCGCGTAGTCCTTCCGGTAGGCGGTGAGCCCGGTCGCCAGCTTGGACTTGAGTGCGGCCACGTCCTCGCTCTGGGGATTCCAATCCACGTAGAGCGGCTTGATCTTGGTGCGGAGAAAATGATCGGGGCAGGAAGTGCCCAGTTCGGCGAGACGAGCGGCGTCCTTCGAGTTAACAAAACGCAGGATCTTGGCGTCATCCTGGATCGTGCCGATGAAGCGCTTGGGCTGCGAAACCTGGCCGCGCAACCAGGGCAGAATCGCGGCGAACGTGGCCCGGCGCTTGGCTTCTTCGAGCGTCTGGTATTTTGGTCCACCGAAGGCCGTGGCGTCTCCGCCTTTGGCCGCGTATTTCGCCTCGATGTAGGCGGAGGCTTTTTCGATGCAGTCGAGCGTGTAGGTGTAGCAGGCCTTGTCGTCGTCGGCCCACGAGATGAACCCGTGCTGGCCCATCATGATGGAACGGACCTTTGGCTGCTGTTGACAGATGGTCTGCATGGCGAGCCCAAGCTCGAAGCCCGGTCGCATCCAGGGCACGCCGGCCATTTCTCCCTCGAAGATCTCCTGGGTCAGCCGTTCGCAGTTCTTGGCCGCGGCGATCGCGATGACCGCATTCGGGTGCATGTGATCGATGATCTTGCCCGGGATGAAGCTGTGCAGCGGCGTGTCAATCGACGAGGCTCGGGGATTGAGGTTGAAGGTCGTGTGGGCATACATCCCGACCATGTCATCCTCGGCTGGCTGCTTCAGGCCTTTGTCGGCGCGCGCCGCGTAGAGCTGCTGCAGGTCGATCAGCTTTTGCTGGTAGAGCGACGAGAAATTTTCGCGGGTGCTGGTGCGCAGGTCGCCGCCGGAGCCCTTCACCCAGAGCACCTCGACCGGTTGCCCGGTGAGCGGATCCTGCTCGGTGAGCTTGGACGATGTGTTGCCGCCGCCCGTGTTGGTGACGCGCTGGTCGCTGCCGAGCAGGTTGGAGCGATAAACGAGACGACCGACCTGATCCAGGGCCGCGGCCTTGGCGTCATCCCAGAGAAAGTTCACAAATTGGTAAGTGGGCATGTGGGGAAAAAGTTAGCGACGTTGGGAGAGAACTTCACGCTCGTAGGTTTGAACCGTCGGGAGCCAGGTGCGGTCGCCGGGAGTGTTCTGGCGGCGGCAATGTTCCTCCCACACCGCGCCGAACGGAAGGGTCTTGAGTTCCTCGAGGAGGGCGAGGCGCGCGGTGTAGTCGCCCGCGCCTTCAAGTTCGCGCAGCTGGGCGGAAGGCTCGAGGAGGGCGGCGAGGAGGCACTTCAGGGCGTTGCGCGTGCCAATGACCCAAGCGGCGACCCGGTTGATGCTGGCATCGAAGTAATCGAGTCCAATGGCGGTGCGCGGAAGGAAGTCGCCCCGGACGAGTTCCTCGAACAGGGCCCGTGTCGGGTCATCGAAGAGCACCACATGATCGCTGTCCCACCGCACCCCGCGGCTGACGTGGAGCAGAAGACCGGGAACAAACTGCAGCACGGACGAAATCTTGTCGGCCACCGACTCGGTGGGATGGAAGTGGCCCATGTCGAGGCAGAGCATTTTTTGCCGCGTCGTCGCGTAGCCGAGGTAGAACTCATGCGAGCCCACGACATAGCTCTCGGAACCGATGCCGAAGAGTTTGCATTCCACCGCATCGCGCTGGTGGGCCTCGTCGAGCTTTTCCTTGAACACGGCATCCAGCGAGGTGGCGAGACGTTCGCGCGGGCCCTTGCGATCAGCCGGCAGATCCTTGTGGCCGTCGGGAATCCAGACGTTCGTCACGGTCGGCGTGCCCAGCGCCCTGCCCATGGCGGCGGCGATGTGGCGACAGGCGATGGCGTGCTCGATCCAGAATTGGCGAATGGCGGGATCGCGGTGGGAGAGCGTGAAGCCATCCGCGGCGAGCGGGTGGGAGAAACAGGTGGGATTGAAATCCAGGCCCATGCCGCGCGCCTTCGCCCACTCGATCCAGCTTTGAAAATGCTCCGGCCCGATCGCATTGCGTTCAACCTTTTGGCCGGCGAAGTCGCCGTAGATGGCGTGGAGATTGAACCGGTGCCGTCCGGGAATAAGGGGCAGTGCGACGTCGAGGTCGCGGCGGAGCTCATCGATCGTGCGGGCCTTGCCGGGGTGGTTGCCCGTGGCCTGGATTCCGCCGCCTTCCAGCGTGGCGCCCGCGCGTTCGAAGCCGCCGACGTCGTCGCCTTGCCAGCAATGCAACGAGATCGGCGTGCGGGCGAGGGTGGCCAAGGCGGCCTCGGTCTCCACTCCGCAGGCCGCATAGGTTTCCCGGACAGAATCGTAAGAGGTCGAGCTCATGGTAAGATGCAGAAAGTGACGCCGATGTTTTGGCGGACCAGAATGCCTTGTTGCCATGACTATAGAGTGAAAAAGGAGGCTTGGAAATGCACGAGATGACCTTTTAGATACAAAAAATGCCGCAAACGAAAGGTCGCGCCAGTTTTCACCGTTACCTCGCTGATTCACCCGAGTCAGAAGCGTGGGGCGTGGCGGTGACGGCCGCGGGTCGGCAGCTGAGCCCGGCGGGCGCGGCCTATCCGCCGGCGGGACATCCGGCCGACCATGCCTTCTCGTGGGAGAAGGGGCGGGTGCTCGCGGCTTGCCAAGTGGTGTTGATCACCGCGGGCCGGGGTCGGTTCGAGTCCCGGGCCACGGGCCTCCAGCCGGTCGAAGCGGGAACAGCGCTGGTCGTGCTGCCTGGCGTGTGGCACCGCTACGCTCCGGACCCGGCGACGGGCTGGGAGGAGCAATGGATCGAATTGCGCGGAGCCGTGGTGGAAAATCTGCAGCGTCGCGGGGTGTTGAGTCCGAAGCATGCGGTCATCGCCGTGGAGCGACGCTTGGAACTGGCGGGGATCTTCGACGGCATTCTCGCGCGGTTTGGACGCGACACGGCGGTGGCGTGCGATCCGGAGCGCGCGGCGCTGGGCCTGCAGGTGCTGGCCCTGATCAGCGGGGTGGGAGGACAGGGTGAGACTCCCGACTCCGTGGCTGCCTTGATCGGGCGGGCGGAGCGCCTGCTCGCGGACAGGGTGGAGAGCGCCCCGGCGATGCCAGCGCTCGCCCGCGAGCTCGGTGTGGCCTACTCGCATTTCCGGCGGGAATTCAAGCGGCACACCGGCTTGTCGCCGCAGCGTTACCTGGGCCAGTTGCGCTTGGAGAAGGCGTGTCGCATCTTGGGCACGACGGCGGAGCCGGTGAAGTCCATCGCCGACCGGCTGGGTTTTTGTTCACCGTATCATTTCTCCACGGCGTTCAAGCGCCACTTCGGCGTCGCGCCCGACCACTGGCGTCGGCAACACGTCGATGAAACGACGACCTGAACTTCCGGCCGGTCGGCAGCAAACTTGGGCGCGCGGCTATTCCGGTGGGTACCCGGTGAAGTGCTTGGGATCTTCCGGGTCCTGGTAGCGCGTCGTGTAAGTTTTCTTGCTGGCGGCGAGTTTGAGGAAGACATCGATCGGCACGATTTCGACCGGGCCTTCGAGCTGGCGGGTGATTTCAACGAGACTGTTGACGTCGTTTGATTCACGCACGTGCACGAGGAGAAAGTAAGGTCGCTTCGCGTTGAGGGCGATGAGTTCGTTAAGGTCGGCGGTCACCTCGGCGCGCGGACGCTTGGGATCGATGTAATAGTCGTAGGAGATCATCGGGCGGGTATCTCGCAGGTCGCGCGTGCGGGCCGGCCCATAGCCGTTGATGAAGCCGAGGACGTTCGGGAAAGCGGCGTAGTAACGGTCGACGGTTTCCTTGGTCAGGTCGGCGTTGCCCACGTTGCCGTCCGCGGCTGAGTTGTCCATGATCTCCATGATGCGCTCATCGAGCAGTTCCATCATTTCGCTGGCTTCACGCATGAGAATGGCGAAGCGGTCGGCGGGGATGTGGTTGGGATACATGTAGCCCGGGCCGGAGAGGCCGCCGATGAAGTAGTCGTTGGGGGTCGCGCTCTCGTGAAAATATTCCAAGGCGGCGGGGGAGAAACTCGACCAGTTCATCGTGACCTGCCAGCCAAAGGGCAGCTTGCCGCGACCGGGTTTGGTCCACACGCCGATGCCGATCGAATCGGACTGCACGAAGGCAAGATAGACTTTCTCCCCGGCGACGAGCTGGGCGTCCCGGTCGACGCGGTGGTTGTTGGTGAACTTGAAGCCCTGGGTGAAGGTGAACTGGCAGTTGAAGGAGAGGTTGGGCAGGTTGTGCAGGCCCTCCATCTTCAGGCCATACATCGAGAGCAGCGTGGTGTATTGCTCCTCGGTGTCCTTGGCATAGGAATGCCAGCCGAAGACGAAGCCCCCGGGGGTCATCTCGCGCATCAGGCGGCGATTGAGCGCTACCTCGGCGGGGTGGGCGGGATTGGCGGAGAGGTCGTGGAAAAACATGCGCTCGCGCACGCCCCAGTCGGCCATGGCCGGTTGGCGCACGGGCCCGGCGTGCCCGCCCATGAGCATGATCTTGTCCTTGTTGCATCGCGACCAGTAGCGGGCGTAGGCGTCGGCGTAGATTTGATCGTCGGTCTGACCCTGATAACGGCCGCGCAGGTCATCGATCCGGGACAGCCCGTGGCGTTCGACGAGCGGGATCAAGGCTTCAGTGACGACGACGGCGTCGTCGAGTCCGGCGATGGTGAAGGCAACGTTCATCGTGGCACTCACGGCCGGGTCCCAGACGACGTAGCCTTTGGCGTGCTGCCGAAAAAGCGCGAGGGCCTCCTCGGTGGTCTTGAGTTCGGTGAAGGAGACGTGGTGCTTGCGCTGGTAGAATTCGAACAGCGGGCCCGTGATCTCCCACTGAAATTCCGGCGGGTGCACGATGTAGAGCTGGGGAGCAGCGCGGTTGGCCAGGCCCTGCAG
>JAUXOH010000317.1 GCA_030682505.1 Candidatus Didemnitutus sp.
GTGCGGATTGCGCCGGCCTGGTGGCGCGCCCGCCCGGCCTTGAACCGCCGGCAATGGGGCGTTTTGGTGGCAACCATCACCGGCTTGACGGTGCTCGCGGCACTGACGGTGCCCTACACCTACAAAGTGCTTTACGACGAATATGTCCTCCAGGGCACGGCGCTGAATTTGCATCAAACCCGCGACGTCGGCACGACGGTCCGAGCCTTCGAATTTGAAGGAACGTTTCGTGCCATCGGTCACTATCTGGACAAGCGTCCGTTCTTCTATGCTTTTGTGCTCTCGTTGCTGCACGATCTGACGGGCTATCGCGAAGCCAATGCCTTCGCATTGAACACCGGGCTCATGCCCCTGATCCTCGGGCTCCTGTATTGGGTTGCCCGTCGGTTGGTCCCGCATGGTGCCGGGCTCGCGGCCGTGATTTCATTCGGGGCATTTTCCCTGCTGGCCCACAATGCGACGGGCGCCGGCATGGAAATGCTCAACCTCGCCATGTTGCTCGTGACGATGCTGCTCGCCGTTTTTTATCTCGAGAAACCCGATGAGCCCCGATTGTCCGCCTTGGTGCTGGCCGCCGCGCTGCTGGCGCAAACGCGCTACGAATCCGGCCTCTATGTTGCGCCGGTGGCTCTGGTTGTTCTCGAGGGCTGGCGCCGGCAAAGCGCGGTCATCCTCTCCCCTGCAGCGGTGCTGGTGCCCGCGCTGTTGATTCCCTACGCCCTGCATAATACCTACCTTTCCGGAACTCCGCTGCTATGGGAATTGCGCGACGGCGCGGAATCCCGTTTTGCACTCCAGTTTCTGCCTGACAATCTCTGGCACGCCGCACGTTTCTTTTTCAATTTCACCACCGCGATCCCCAATTCGTGGTGGCTCGGCGTGGCGGGCGTGCCGGCGTTGGTTTGGGCCGGGTGGCAAACATTGAAGACGCTGCCGCGGTGGCGGACGATCTCGCCGACGCTTGCGGCCCTGCTTATCTTCAGCGCGGCCATCGCGGTAAACCTCGGATTGCTGATGTTTTATTACTGGGGGCAGCTCGACGACCCGATTGTGGCGCGACTGGCGCTGCCGTTTTGTCTGTTACTCGCGCTGAGCCTGGCGTGGGTGGCGATGCAGGTTCCGGTGGCGTGGCAAGGCCGGGCCGTGGCGATCGTTGCCGGGGGGGCTTTGATCTCCTATGCCACTACCGGGTTGCGGGTGAACACCACCCACTGGGAAATCAACCTTCTGGCGCGGGAGATCGCTTGGGAAGCGAACGTCGTCGACCATATGGGTCCGGCCAAGCGATTGATCATCACGAACAAGTCGCCCCTGCCCTGGGTGACCCGCGAGGTGCCCGCGGTGCTGATTGCCCGGGCGCGCTGGCGGCCCGAAGCGGTTAAATTTCATCTCGATCATCACACCTTCGACGAGGCGCTGGTCACGCAGATCTACCGGCCCACCAGCGCCGACGGCGGTTTTCAAATCGACCCCGAGGACCGGCTGCCGACCAGCTATGTGCTCGAGCCAGTGAGCGAACGCAGTTTTGGCACGCGGATCGCTCGCATCAGCCGGGTGACAGAGATTCGGTTGGACGCGGTGACCCTCCCACCTGTCAGTCAACCCGTTCCATGAATTCCCTTTTCAAGATTAAGATGCTGCCGGCAGGCGAGACTGCGGTGGTGCGAACCGGCCCGCGCAAGGCTTGCGAGCAGCCCGCCAGGTTGGATTTGAGGGCTGTCGATGGGGGGGGAGACTCCCGATGACCAAGGCCGAGTGGTTGCGCTGGCGGTGGACCTACGCCTGTGGTGCAACCGTTGCCCTCGCGCTGTTCGCGCTCGTTGCGCATGGCGGACTCTGGGAACTGCTGGGTGTACAGCACATGCATCCCTACTTTGCCGACTTGGCGGCGATCTTGGCGGCGGGGCAGGCGCACGTGGCGGGCTTC
Source organism: Candidatus Didemnitutus sp. (assembly GCA_030682505.1). Taxonomy (GTDB): domain Bacteria; phylum Verrucomicrobiota; class Verrucomicrobiia; order Opitutales; family Opitutaceae; genus Didemnitutus. The sequence continues at coordinate 1,928 of JAUXOH010000317.1, forward strand.
AATGTTTACGAAATAAATCCCTTCGATCCGTTTGGCCGACCCCATGTCTATGGTCCGCTTTGGTTGCTCACGGGACAGATTGGCTGGGTGGCTGCCGACGCGTGGTGGTTGGGCTTGTTGCTTGTCTCGGTTTTTCTTGTGGTGGCGCTTGGCCTGCTGGAGCCGCGCAGTTTCCGCGCCGCGTTCGTCGTGACGATGGTGTTGCTGTCTCCTCCCGTATTGTTGGGCATCGAACGCGCCAACAACGACCTGATCATTTTCCTGCTGTTCGTAATAGGCGCAGCGGCGGCGGCGCGACAAGGGCGGGCCGGGGGCTATGCCGGTGCGGCGCTGATCGTTATCTCCGCAGGGCTGAAGTTCTATCCGTTGGTCGCGCTTCCGAGTCTGTTTGCGCGGAATGGGCGACTCCGCTCCATCGCCATGACCGTGGGCGGCGGCGGCGCGATTTTCGCGGTGTTTTGGTGGTTGCAGCGCGATGCCATTGCGCAGGCCCTGTCGATCTCCCCGAGACCGAGCACGGTTTTTGCCTTCGGTGTGCCGCTTTTTCCCATCGTGTGGGAACAACTTGTCGAGCATCGCACTTGGCTTTTGTTCGGCTTTTTCGTGGGCGGGGTTTC
>JAUXOH010000353.1 GCA_030682505.1 Candidatus Didemnitutus sp.
GGCTCGTAAGTCTGCTTCAGCGTTCTCCCCTTGTAGGTCAGCGCCAACTTTTGCTGAGCCAGGAATGGGATTCCCTGGTCCTTGAACTCGAGTTCCAAGCACTCCTGATAGACTGCCTCAAGAAAGCCGCACCCCTTCTGCCGATAAACCTCAAAGCAGGCACCCATGATCTTGTAGGATTCCTCCGGGTAAATGAGCTCGCTCATGATTGATAACCTTTCGTGTGTTTCGTGTATTTCGTGGTGGCCCAAACTCCGTCGGCTCGCTCAGGCCGTGCGTTCGTCGGAGATCACGCCGCCGTTGCGCAGGCGGATGATGCGTTGGGTCTTGCGCGCGAGTTCGAGGTCGTGCGTCACGAGCACGAGCGTCGTGCCCCGCTCGCGGTTGAGCCCGAAGATGAGCTCCACCATCGCGTGCGCGGTGTCGCCATCGAGATTCCCCGTCGGCTCATCACAAAAAAGAATCCGCGGATTGTTGATGAAGGCGCGCGCCAGCGCCACGCGCTGCTGCTCGCCGCCCGAAAGCTGCAGCGGATAGTGATCGAGCCGATCGCCCAGTCCCACGCGCGTCAGCAGGGCGGTGGCTTCCTCCTCCTTGCCCTGCTCGCCGCGCAGCTCCAGCGGCACGAGCACATTCTCCAGCGCCGTCAGGGTCGGGATGAGTTGAAAATTCTGGAACACAAAACCGACATGGCCATTGCGCACCAAGGCGCGCTCGTCTTCCGACAAGTGCCCGATCTCCCGGTCCGCGAGTTGCACGCTGCCGCTGCTCGGCTGATCCAAGCCCGCGCACAAACCCAGGAGCGTGGTCTTGCCACTGCCCGACGGGCCGACAATCGCGCACGTGGCGCCGGGCTCGAGCGTGAAGGTGACCTCTTTGAGCACCGTCAAGGCCCCCGCCGCCGTGGCATAGGTCTTGGTGAGTTGCTCGACTTTTAGGATGGTTTGGACAGTCATGAATCTAAGTATGTGCAGTAAAACACCCAACCTGTCGGAAAGTGCAAAGATGTTCGTCGGACGGCGCTTTCGAGGGGCCGGACGGTTCGCGGCGTGGTGCCTCGCGGTCGCGCTCGCCACGGCCGCGATGGCCGAAAGCAGGACCATGATGTTTTTCGGCGACAGTCTTACTGCCGGCTATGGGATTGATCCGGCCGAAGCCTACCCGGCCCTGATCCAAGAGCGGATCGATGCCGCCAAGCCCGGCGCCTGGCGGGTCATCAACGCCGGCCTCAGTGGCGAAACGACCGCCGGCGGACTCCGCCGCCTCGACTGGATTCTGCGGCAACCCGTCGACCTTTTCGTCATCGAACTTGGGGGCAACGACGGTCTCCGCGGCACACCGCTCGAGCTGACGCAGGCCAATCTTCAGACCATGATCGATCGCTTGCGCGCGCATAATCCCCGCATGATCATCGTGCTGGCCGGCATGGAAATTCCCACGAACATGGGCCCCACCTACCGCGACGCGTTTTCTCGGATCTATCCCGAGCTGGCAGCGAAGAACGACCTCGTGTTGATTCCCTTCCTCCTTGAGGGTGTCGGCGGAATCCCGCGACTCAATTTGCCCGACGGCATCCACCCCACCGCCGAAGGCCATCGCATCGTGGCCGAAACGGTCTGGAAAATCCTCCAACCCCTGCTTTGAAAATTTTTCGCCTCCTGCTTCTGTCCGGTCTCCTTGCGCCGCTGGGTGCGGGCGCCGTCGAATATCGCATGCAGGCCACGGCAACCTGGGCCGAGAACCTCAGCCGCACGTTCTTTGTGTCCGGGGCAAAAACGCCGCCTCCCACCAACTCGGTGGCACCGCGATTCACGCGCGCCAGCTCGACCCGAATGGGTTGCTCCTCGCGAGTTTGAACGGCGGATTGGAAACCGTGCCGGAGTTCAACGCCCTCGACCACGCTGAGGCCGGCGCCCGCCTCGCCCTGCGACGCAAATTCGGCCTGGGACCGATGGCACCGGTGCTCGAATTCAGCCTGGCCACCGCCCGCGTCGAGTTTCGCGAGGATGCTCGCAGTGCGGGAAGAGCGAGGCGTCGGCCACGCCGAGCAAGCGTCTCTCTTCTGCTTGGCGCATCGCGGCAACGGGCAGCTGGGAAAAATTCTCCGGTGCCTCGGCACCTTCGAAACCCAGAGTCGCCGCCTCGGAGTGGAAACCGCGTGGGACCCGTCCGAGCACTGGCGCCTGAGAGCCGGCGCTTTCCGGCTCTGGGGTCAGGTGGTGACCAATGCAACGGGAGCCGGTTGGGCCCTGGCGCGCGCCGGTGCCTTCGGCCCGGCAATCCAAGATTGCTACATCCGCACCCCGTGGGAGGTATCGAACACGTTTGGCCCGGGCTGGGTCGCGTAGCGCGTGGATGGCGACGTCAATCTCTGGTGGACCGGGATTCCCTCTTCCCTTTCCGAACACACCCGGATTCCGCTCCGCCACGAAAGCGCCAAGGTCATCCATTTCGTCGGCGTACGTTACGATTCGACCTTTTGGTCGCTCGGTTTGGTCCATCAGTTCTAATCCGCCCATGCCCCGCCTGATCGCCCTCGTCCTGCTGGCCATCGTCGCGTGCGGGCGCCTGTGGTCCGCCGGGCCACGTTGCCGGTCGTCGTGCGCGCTACGCGCTCGGTGCCGGCCTCGCCGAACGCGATCGCGTGCGGAACCTGTTCGGCAAGGTGGTCTTGCCCGAAATCGCCACGCAAGTGCTCCGGTCTGATCTGCAGCTTAGCGGCGGAGTGCGCAAAGCCACCATCCTCTTTCCCGACCTGCGCGACGTCACCACGCTGAGTGAAGAACTGCCGCCGACCGAACTGCTCGCGTTGCTCAACCGTTACCTCGACCGCATGAGCGCCGTCGTTGAAAAACACGACGGCGTGATCGACAAATACATCGGCGACCCCGTCATGGCGCTCTTCGGCGCGCCGTTGGCCCAACCGGATTTCGCCGCCCGCGCCGTCGCCGCCGCGCGCGAAATGGCCGCCGCGCTCGACGCCCTGGATCGCAAACTCGTCGCGGAGGCCCCCCCTCGCGCTCGGCATCGGCCTCAGCACCGGCTAGGTGATCGCGGGCAACATGGGTTCGAAGACGTGCCTGAATTATGCCGTGGGCGGCGACTCCGTGAATCTCGCCGCGCGCCCACGGCCAATCCGTGGCGGGCTCTCGTTGCCGTGACGGTCATAGGCAAAACGCAAGCAGTGCAGATCTTCGCGGTCGGAGAACAAGCCCGTGCGACACCGGAACTGGGTCGGACAGCGCTTATTTCGCCGCCCACGCCGCGGCTGGTGCCACGCCCACTTGGGCGCGAAAACTTTCCGCGATCGGATGCGCGACCATGCCGCCCTTGCCGTCGCCCGTCACGCACACCGCCACAATCTCGCCCTGCGCCAGGATCTTCGGCTCGACCGTGCCGTCGCTGATCTTGCGAAACTGAAAGACATAGCAGACGGCCCGCGTGCGCAGCTCCTTCACGTAGAGCCGGACTTCGAAGGTGTCTCCGAAACGCAGCGGCGCGCGAAAATCGCAGGTGGCATTGACCCGCGGCCAGCCCACCACTTCACCCGGCTTGAAGGTCGCCAGCGACACGCCGACCGAGCGCGCGAAGGCCGTCTCGCACGCCTCCATCCAACGAAAGAAATTCGAGAAGTGTGCGATCCCGGCCATGTCCGTCTCGGCAAACTCCACCGTGCGCCTGATGGCGAATTCAGAAACCATGGCGCCGAGCTTTGCGCAGTCGCCGGCGGAATCAATGCCGGAGATGCCGGGCGCGCCGGCGGCATCAGCGGGCTTGTGCGGAACCGACCGACCCCTAGACTGCGCCGCATGAATTCGCTCTCCCGTTGGATGGTCGGACTCGCACTCGCCAGTGCCGCGATGGTCAATGCCGTCGCCTTTGAAGGCGAAGTTTCGCTCGGCATCAAGAGCGGGCGCGACAAGGAGCAGGTGATCAACTACGCCATGAAGAAAGGCCTCGTCCGCATGGAGTTTCCCGCCGCGGAAGAGGGCGGCACCGTGATGATCATGAACTGGGCGAAGCAGGAGATGATCATGCTGATGGTCGAAGATGAGATGTATCTGGTCATGCCGCTCAAGGCCGCCGCCCAAACCATGGGTGGACGTTCGACGAGTCCCGATCCCAAGATCGAAAAAACCGGCCGGACCGAGACGATCCTCGGCTACCTCTGCGAGGAATACCGCGCCACCGACCGGGGTGAGATCACCGAGATGTGGGTCACCGAGCAACTCGGCACCTTCATGGGTCTGGGTGGCGGCAACCCGATGGGCGGCATGATGGGCGGCGGACCCGACGGCAAGGCCGACAAGGTCTCCGGTTGGGAACGCGCGCTCAAGGGCGAGAAGGCGATGTTCCCCCTGCGCGTCATCAGCCGCGACGCCAAGGGCCGCGAAATCCTCCGCCTCGAAGTGAAGAAAATCGACCAAGGATCCCTGCCCGATTCGTTATTCGTTCCCCCCGCGGGATTCGAAAAAATGAACCTGCCCATGATGGGCGGCTTTGGCGGCTGATTCGCTCGGGATTTCGAAAATAAACGAGTGGAAAAACCTGCCGCCCACGCCCTCTGGGAAGTCCGCATGCGGGCTTGACTCAGGTAACCCTCACTTGTTCCCTTCCCCATTCAGCTTTCGGAGTGATTTCCCCTAAGCTCACCTACACCTAACGTTTACAACGTCTACATCATGCAAAGATCGATCGTAAAGCTGCTGGCCACCGCTCTCGCCATTCTCGTGGCAGCGGCAGCCCCCTCAGCCCTAGCCCAAGGTCTCACAACCTCGGCGCTCAGTGGTTTCGTTAACAACAAACAAGGTCAACCAGTCGCTGGCGCCACCGTCACCATCACGCACGAGGATTCCGGCACCCAATCGGTCACCACCACTCGCGCCAATGGCCAATACAACATGTCCGGCCTCCGCATCGGCGGACCTTACACGGTCAATGCCACCGCCGCCGGCTTCCAAGAGGCGTCGCACAGCAGCGTTTATTTGGAACTCGGACAGACCGGCACGGAAAACTTCAGCCTCAGTTCCGATGTTCTCCAACTTGAGGTGTTCTCCGTCACCGCGGATCGCGACACCACCTTCGGCTCCGGCAAGATGGGCACCGGCAGTTC
>JAUXOH010000356.1 GCA_030682505.1 Candidatus Didemnitutus sp.
GTGCCCCGGCCGGGCGCAGCCAGCCAGCCTGCGCTCGGTGCTGGGAATGGGAGTCCATGGGGTGGGTGGGGCGGTGGGGTTGGGGCGGACGAGGCGCCGTGGCCGTCCGCTTCAAGGGGAACTGAGGGGGACGCCTGCCGATGATTACCGCGCAGCTGATTCACACCATCATTATTTCCGTTACCCGGCGAACCGTGATACGGCGAGCGCGGGTGGCGCGCTCGTTGCGCCATGTCTTCTCCCCCGTCGGTGGCGTGCTGGCCGCGCCCCGTTGCGCTAGAGCGAGGGAACTGACCCCGGGACGTCCTTCGGCTTGACCCACCAGGCGAAGACCGCCGCGGTGCCGAACATGATCAGGCTGTAGGCGACGGCGGGGATCGAGATCGCGGAACTCCCGAGCACGTTCAGGGCGATGAAGATCGCGAGCGTGCCGTTGTGGATGCCGATCTCCATCGCGATGGCAATCGCCTGGCGCTGCGGCAGGCGGATCGCCAGCGGCAAGGCATAGCCCGCGCCGAGACTGATGAGATTGAAGAGCAGGCAGGCGAGGCCGACCGAGGCAAAGAACCCCGGCAACCGCGTCCATTCCTGCGAGATCGCCAGCCCGATGACCAACAGGAGGACGAAGAGCGAAAAGGCCCGGACGGGGCGGTCCATCCGCGCCGCGAAGCCCGGCGCCCGCCGGCGGAGCCCCATGCCGATCAGCACCGGCACGATGATGATCACGCTCACCTCGATCACCTTCTGAAAGGGCGGAGCCACGAAGTTGCCCGCCCCCATGAAGTGAACGAGCGAGAAATTCAGGATCAGCGGCAAGGTCACGAGACACAGCATGCTGTTCACCGCGGTGAGCGTGATGTTGAGCGCCACGTCGCCCTTCGCGAGATGGCTGTAGATGTTCGCGGTTGCCCCGCCCGGCGAGGCGGCCAGCAGCATCAGTCCCACGGCCAACTCCGGGGACAGGTTGAACCCCTTCGCGATCACGAAGGCGACGGCCGGAAGCAGGAGCGTCTGCACCGCGAGGCCGACGAATACCGCGCGGGGCAACACGGCGACGCGGCGGAAGTCCTCTCCGGTCAGACCGAGGCCGAGGCCGAACATGACCATGCCGAGCGCGAGCGGGAGCAGGAGATTCGAGAGCAGGGAAGCTTCCATACAGGGGCGGAATCAAAGGCCGAGGCCTGGGACGACGTGGATCGGGGCCGCAAATCCCTGCCAGCGCCGCACCCCCCGGGCAACCCCGAATGGGCGGGGCACGTCAAATTGAGTGGGTTGGAGCCATGCCCCCGGGGTAAAAGTGGCGGGTCGGTGCAGGTGACGCGCTGGTCGCGTCACGTTGCGCGGCGAGCGCGCAACCTACGGTTCGGGATTGGGCGAGGGTTTGGCCCGGCGCTTTTCTGCGATCTTCTTCTGCCGCCAGCGCAGGAGCGCCAAGGCGCCCAGACCACCGAGGAAGGGAGCGCTCACGGAACCGCCTCCCCCACCGCTGCTGCCCGGAGCGGTCGCCGCGGGGGGCGGCGTGGGCGTCGGGGTTGGTGTCGGCGGCGGGCTGGTCGCGGGAGAGGAGCTGCCAATGATGTCGAGCGAGGGACGACCCCCGAACCGACCGCTGAAACCGGGAAGCACATAGTCCATGTCGCCGGTCGAAATGCCGAACCACGACAGCAAGTCCCGCGCATATTCATCCACCGCGACACCCGGGATGAGGCGGCCCTGGCCGGTGTCGAAGGCGGCAAGATTCTGGAGATTGGGATAGTAGCCGTCGTCGCGATTGCCGAAGACGTTGCCGCCGCGCACCGCGCCGCCCATGACCATCTGGTTGCCGCCCCACGCATGGTCCGAGCCGTTGCCGTTGGAGGAGAGCGTGCGGCCAAAGTCCGAGGCGGTGAACAACGTGAGGTTGTTCTGCAGGCCGATCTCATTGATCGCGGTGTTGAAGAAGCCCAGCGCCTGACTGACGGTGGCAAGCATCGTGGTCTGGTTGTTGAGCACCTCGTCGTGATGATCCCAGCCGCCCAACTGCACAAAGAACACCTGGCGCTTGGCGCCGAGCTTGCCTGCCGCGGACGCGGTGCGGGCAATCATCGCGAGATTCGAGGCAAGCGAATTGCCCGCCGGAGTCGGGGTGGCCAGCGTGACGCCGGTCAGGGCGCTCGAGAACTCGTAGTAGGCGTTGACGGCATCCTTCGACGACGTGCCGTAGGTTTTCTCGAAGAGGCTGCGGTAATCGGCGCCGAGCGTGCTGTCGATGGCGGCGGTGCGCAGGGCATTGAGGTTGTTGACCGCGGTCGGACTGTGGCCGGTGAGCGCGGTGGCTCCACCGGCGCCGATACTGTAGGTGAAGGCCTGTTCGCCACTGAGGAACACGCTCTGGCCGGAGAGCGAGATGTTCATCGAGACGAGACTCGGGCTGTTGAGTGACTTGATGATGTCAGCGGCGCGGCCGCCCCAACCGACCGCCGTGCGCTTGTCGGGCATGCAGGTCTGCCACTGCTTGATCTGGTCGGCGTGGGAGTAGAGCGAGACCGGGCGGTAGCGGTTGGCCTTGTAATCGGCCAGCGACGTGGGCCGGACCAGCGAGCCGACGTTGGCCACGAAGCCGAGTCGCCCGGAGTTGAAGAGGTCGCGCACCTCGGGCATCGAGGGGTGAACGCCAAGCGTGCGCCCGCTGAGATTGGTCGGCGTGATCTGGAGCAACGTCGAGAGCGGCAGCGCCAGGTTGCCGCGCGCGGCGGCATAGGAGGCGTATTCGCCCCCCGTGGTCGGCACCAGCATGTTGAACGAATCGTTGCCGCCCGCGAGGAAGAGACAGACGAGCGCCTTGTAGTCGCTGGTCGGAGGCGCGGACTGCGCGGCAAGTGAGTTGGCCAGCCGCAAACTGAGCAAGGTGGAGAAGAGCGACGTCGCCCCGATGCCGGCGCAACTGGCCTGCCCGATGAAGTCCCGACGACTGAGAGGTTGCGAGTGATGAGCGCTCATGGTCGGGATTACTTGAGGATGGCGAAGTCGGGTGACAGGGCGACGAGGTAGATCGCCAGCCGGGCGCGGGTTTGGTTCAACGTGCTGCCCGCCGGCACCATGGCCTGCGTGACACCTTGCACGGCGTTGAGGATCGCGGTGCGGGTCGGCGAACTCATGGTGCCGTGCGTGAGGAGGAGATTGAGGTTGTCGATCAGCGCGGGAGGGGTGGCGGCGAGCGTCTCCTGCTCGGTGAGGTTCAACCGGAAGTTGCCGGCGCCGGTCTGGATGAGCGTGTTGACGGAGTTGGGCAAGGTGATCGCGAAGACCGCATTGAGGATCTGGAACTCCGGCCCGACGAGGTCGGCGTTCTTGATCGGCCCGGGCGGTTCGAATTCCGGCGAGAAGAAATTGAAGACCGATGGCGCGCTGAGCGGATAATGCCCGAGCGTGCCGATCGCGATGGTGTTGCCAAAATTGTAGGGCAAGGTGCCGTCGACCACACTGTACCGGAATGACCGCAGCAGATGGGTCGCGCGCAGGAAAGGCTCGCGCAGCTTGCCGTGCTCCGGGTCGGTGATGAACGCGACGTTGCGGGCCTCCGCGTCGAGCAGGATCGCCCTTGCCACCGCGAGCAGGTCGCCGCGCACGCCGAGGCCGTTGTTGACAAAGACGGCGGACACGCGGCCGACGTAGCCCTCGCTGGGATTGGACGTGACCAGCTTCTGGATCAATTGGCGGCAAATGAAGGGAGCCGTGCTCGGGTGTTCGACGAGATTGTCGATCGCATCCTGCACATCCTGCAGTCCCGTTTGATTGGCCGGCAGGTTCGGCTTCTTCGCTCCGGGATACTGCAGGAGCGATTTCGCCTCCATGTCGTGCTGGGGATCCCACATCCGCATCGGCGTGGTGGGATTGAAGGTGGCGCTGGGAAAATCGAGGCGGCCGGTGCCGGAGCCGAGGTTGTTGGTGCTGGCATCGGTGAAACCGGTGAAGACGCGTGCAAAGCTGGTGATCTCGACGTCGCGGTAGGTCTCCAGCGGGCGACCCGTGGCATCGTTGATGTAACTGCCGTTGGGCGTCAGCTGGTAGAGGCCGATGGAAAACAACTGCATCACCTCGCGGGCATAGTTCTCGTCGGGCCGCGTGCCGGCGGCGTCGTTGGCCTTGCGATTTTTGTAGTGACTGAGGTAGCGGCCCATCATCGGGTGGCGGGTGACGTCCATCAGCAGCGTGCGGAAGTTGCCGAGGGCATTCCGGGCGAGCATGTCGTAGTAACTGCTGGAGCCGTCGCCGCCGTTGGCGACGTTGGTATCTCCATCCGAGATCACCATGATCTGGCTGAGCGCGTAGGCCATGCGCTGGCGGAGCTGGTCGGGACCCGCGATCATCACCTGGTTGCGCGCACGGCGGTTGGTACCGGTGTCGCTGGTGGTGATCTGGCCGGCCGTGCGGGCGGCTTCGAGCACGGCCACCGCAGAGGAAACCGGCTTGGCCGCCTCGCGGGTGATCCACAGATTGAAGTCGTGGTTGAGTCCGCGCAATTCGGTCAAGGCATCCGGGGACGGACCAAAGGTCGCTTGGGCGAGGAAACGCGTCGCGAGCTGGTCGGCGTTCAGCTGGTTGTTGGGGACAACAGACTGGGCGAATGCCGCCGGGCCCAACACCAACAGGGGAAAAGCAATCAATAGCCGACGAGCAAAGAGGTTCATGGTGACCGTGGTTCGTGGTTTCGCAGGGGCAGCGAGTCTTGGTCGGGAAGACGCAGGTGGCGGGAGGTTGGTTACGAAACTAGGGATCCGCCGCGAAACATCGCCTGCAAAAACGCCGCGCCGCACTTTATTACAACTGGTTGACTTTCCGGCTTGCATCCGTCCGGACAGGCCCCCGGAGAATCGCTCGCTCCGGGCAGCGGTTTGGCCATCATGTTTCTGGTCCCCTGCCCTGCCCGAGGATCAACCATGGCCCTGACACCCTTCCAACGATTCAAATACAACCTCGTCCTCCGCTTCATCGCCGCGCGGGACATTCCGCTGATCGGCACGGCCGGCGTGCGGATCGTGGACATCGACGACGAGCGCTGCACGATCCGCGTGCCGTTGAAGCGACGGAACAAGAACCACCTTGGTTCGATGTATTTCGGGGCACTCGCCATCGGCGCTGATGCGGCGGGCGGTCTAGCCGCCCTCTTGGAAAACCGTCGGCACGGCAACGCGGTGAATTTTGTCTTCCAGGACTTTCACGCCGATTTTCTGAAACGCCCCGAGGGCGACACCCACTTCACTTGTGCCGACCTCGCCGCGGTGCGCGGCGCGTTTGTCGAGACCATGCGCACGGGAGAACGCGTGAGTGCGCCGCTGCGCGTCATCGCCACCACGCCGTCGAAGTTCGGCAACGAACCCGTGGCCGAGTTCCGGCTCACGCTCTCGGTCAAAAAACGCCCGCCGCGCCAGACCGGTTAGCGCGCCAAGCGCGTCTGGCTTCAGGTCCCTTCAGCCGCCGCGAGTGCAGGCAGCACCTGCGACGCGACCCATACGGGCGCCTCGAGCTGCGGGTAGTGCCCCACCCCCTCCAAGGTCACGAGTCGCGCCCGCGGATTTTCGCGAACGAGTCGTTCCGCGATGGCGTGCACCGCAATCGGATCTTCCCGGCCCCAGATCACAGTGAGCGGCAGCGTGGTGCGATGCAGCGGTCCCAGCCAGCGCTCGCCGCGACGCACGCGTTCCCGCATGTAGCCGGCGATCAGGGCGAGCGTCCGGCGTCCACCCCCGTGCAGCAGCAGGTTCCATTGGTGCCGGTAGTGCGCCTCGGCAAACTGCTCCGGCCGCGCATAGACCTTCGGGTATTGGCGCCGGAACAGCATCCACGACGTGATCCGGGCCACGAGGGCGCCCAACACCGGAAGGCGCAGCAGGCGCTGGGTCAGCAAGGGCCGGTGCAAATCCATGTAGAGCCCGCCGTTCAAGAGCGTGAGCGAGCGCAGCTCCAAGTCCGTCTCCCGCTGTTCGATCCGATAAAGCAACTCGCAGGCGACCGAGTTGCCCATGTCGTGGGCCAGCAGATCGAAGGTCGCAATGCCGAGGGAGCGCAACAACGCCTCGGCGGCGTCGCATTGGCGCAGGAGCGAATAATCGCGGTCCGTGGGTTTGGCGGAAAGACCGTAGCCGGGAAAATCGAAGACCAGCACCCGGCGGTGCGGCGCCAGCAACGGCACGAGTTGATGCCAGTCCCAGCTGCTCGTCGGGAATCCATGGAAACACACCAACCACGGTCCGTCGCCCGCCACCCGGTAATGCACCCGGACACCGTCAACCTCCGCAAATTGCGCACCGGCCTGCCACGCGCGCATGATTTCGTCCGCTGGCGTGATCGCGGGTTTCATGGGTTACGCAGCGGCAGTCGGGAGTTTCGCGCCAAGGCGCGCCGGCGGAACGTCATTTCTTCGGTCCATTGTTCCCGTCCATGCGCGGGTCGTTCAAGCCCGCGGCAAGCTTCGGCAGGCATTCCGGGCAGATGCCATGGGAAAAAAGGGCGTCCGAATGATCCTGAATATACGCTTCGATTTGCTCCCAATAGCCTTGGTCATCACGGATTTTTTTGCAGCAGGCGCAGATCGGCAGCAGCCCACTCAGCGCCTTGACTTTGGCTTGGGTCGCCTTGAGTTCGTCGAACATTCTTTTCTGCTCGGCTGCGGCCTGCATGCTCTCGGTGATCTCCATCGCGGCCAAGCGGCACTCCTTTCCGGCCAGCGCGGCCACGGCCTCGATCTGCACGTAGCGCAACGGGACGGTGTCTCCAGACAACTGCAGCACGCAGACCTCCTTTTCCTCGCTGGCGAAAACCCGCGCTAAAAACCCGTCGAGGTCAGTCCGCGCCGCTGCGGCCACGAAGGAGACGAACCGTCGGTTCATCAACCGCGAGCGTTCCAGTCCCAACAAGGTGGCGGCGGACAAGTTCGCTTCCAGAATGGTTCCTTCCGGATCCACGGTGAAGTAGCTGATTGGGGCGAAATCGTAGAGTTCGGCAAATTTCATCAGCCCCGCCTCGATCTCGTTCCGGGCCCTCTGGAGTTCCTCGTTCTGCATTTCCAACTCGATCTGGTGGACCTGCAATTCGTGGACCAACTTCTGGGCGTCGGCTTCGGAGAGGGGCGACTTCCCGGCCTCCTTCACGTGCAGCCGTTCTTCGGCCCGCCGACGCAATTCGGCGGCATCGCGGGGGTCAGGGGTCTGCTTGCTCATGGCGTGGTTCCCTTGGTCTTGGTCCGCTCTTTGGCCGGACCCGGGGCGGGTTCCGGATTCCCCGCCGGCCGATGACTGGTGATGTCGGAAAAAGTGATGACGACCCCGTCGATGCGGTTGTCGAGGGTGCGGTAGGGCATGATGCGCACGGCGAACCACCGGGAATCCCGGGCCACGATCCGCTTTTCGATAAACGCCAGGGTGCGCAGCACCTCCTGCACGTCCTCGACGAGGGCGGGGTAAAGCAGGGCCGAGGCAAGGTCGGTCACGGGGCGGCCGACATCCCCCGGAATGAGTTTGATGATCTTCGTCGCCTGCGTGGTGAAGCGGCGGACGTTCAGGTCGTTGTCGAGGAACACCGTCGCAATATCGGTGCTGTTGAGCAGGTTTTGCATGTCGTTGTTCGAGCGCGACAGCTCGTCGACCTTCACCTGCAACTCCGTGTTGACCGTCTGGAGTTCCTCGTTGAGCGACTGCATCTCCTCCTTGGAGGTCGTCAGTTCCTCATTGGTCGACTGCATCTCCTCGTTGGTCGACTGGAGTTCCTCGATCATCGAGCGCAGTTCCTCCTGCGTCGTCTGCATTTGTTCGCGCGTGGCCTGCAGTTCCTCGCGGGCGTCCTTGAGCTTGCGCTCGTAGTCGCGCGCGCGCCCGGCTCGCGTCGAGACGGTTGGCTCGTCCTCGGCCGCCGCGGACACCAAAGGGGCCGTCACCTCGGCGAACACCACCAGCACGGTGCCGCGCAAGGCTTCGGGCTCCTCCAGCCGCTGCAGGCTCACGTCCACCCACTGCGTTCCCCCTTCGGTGCTGACCTGCAATCCCGGGAGCCGGACCTCCTCCTTATGCCGCACCGCCTTTTGAAAGGCGCCGACAATCTCGTAGCGCAGTCCCTCGCGGGCCATGGCAAAGAGATTGAGGTTCGCCCGGCCCGCGGCGGGTTCCAGATAACGGCCGGTGCGGCCGCTGATGAAGAGGATGTCGCCGCGGTCGTTGGCCAGCACGGCCGCAGGCGAGTAGCGTTGGAGCAGGAGCTGCTCCGCGATCGCTTGAAAACTGGCGCCGGGTTTGGGCACGGGCAATTCCTCCGGCGCGACCACGCGCCCCGGCAGAAAGGAGGAGGGAAAATCCACATTTTCCAAACCCGCGACCGGCATGGTGCGGCAGAAGATCCGGGATTTGCCATCCAAGGCCTTAAAGAGGTGCCCAAAGGTGCCGATCGCCTCGGCACTGCCGAGAAACAGCAGCCCCCCGGCGCGCAGGCTGTAGTGAAAGAGCGGGATCAGACTCTTTTGCGGCTCCGGCTCCAGATAAATCAGGAGGTTGCGGCAGCAGAGAAGGTCAAGCTTGGTGAAGGGTGGATCCATGATGAGATTCTGCTGCGCGAAAATCACCATCTCGCGAATCTCCTTCGTCACCCGGTAGCCGTCGTCCTCCTTGACGAAGAACCGTTCCAACCTTTCCGCCGAGACGTCGGCGGCAATGTTGAAGGGGAAGCAGCCCTGGCGCGCCCGGTCGATGGCATCCCGGTCCAGATCCGTGGCGAAGACCTGCAAGGTGAGGTCTTTTCTCGGGGCAATCTTCTCCACCACCTCCTTGAACGCCATCGCGAGGGAATAGGCCTCCTCGCCCGACGAGCATCCGGCGACCCAGGCCCGAAACGCCTTTCGATCCGGCGAACGCCCCAGCAGGCTGGGCAACGCTGTGGTGACCAGGTGCTCCCACGCTGCGGGATCGCGAAAGAAACTCGTCACCCCGATCAACAGTTCCTTGAAGAGCAGATCCAGTTCCTGAGGATTTTCCTGCAGGTAGCGAACATAGGTCGCGAGCTTCGGAATCTGGTGCAACCCCATCCGCCGTTCGACCCGGCGGTGCACGGTGTTTTTCTTGTAGCGGGAAAAATCGTGCCCGGTGTGGGCGCGGAGCAAAATCGCGATCTTCTCCAGGGCGCTCTGCGCCTTCTCCTCCAGCTTCACCCCGGACTCAGGCGCGATCGGCGCATGCTGGAGGAAGGAGATCAACTTGCCGGGCAGTTCCTCCGCCCGGCCCACGATGTCCGCCACGCCGGCTTCGATCGCGCTGCGGGGCATGCCGTTGAACTTGGCCGACGCCGGATCCTGCACGAGGACCACCCCCGCCTTTCCCTTGATCGCCCGCAGCCCCAGGGTGCCGTCGGATCCCATGCCGGATAGAATGATGCCGATGCTGTGATCCCGCTCGTCGGCGGCAAGGGAGCGAAAGAAGAAGTCGATCGGCAGGCGCAGCCCGCGCGGCGCCACCGGCTCGAGCAGATGCAACACGCCGTGGAGAATCGACATGTCTTTGTTCGGCGGAATCACGTAAACGCTGTCCGGACGGACCGTGGTGCGATCCACGACCTGGACCACCTTCATGGCCGTGCTGCGCTGCAGCAGCTCGGGCATGATGCATTCGTGCGTCGGGTCTAGGTGCTGAACGATAACGAACGCCATGCCCGTTTTCGGTGGCACATGGGCGAAAAACTGCTCGAGGGCTTCCAGCCCGCCGGCCGATGCCCCGATGCCCACGATGGGCAGGCTCCGGTCCGGTGCCGCTTTCACCGCCGGCTCAGCGGCCAACTGGCGGGTCGGTTTTGGGCGCGCCGCAGGGGAAGCTGGGGCCCGGGTCGGGCGTGGTGGTGGCTGAACCCTTTTCTTTTTTGGACTCATCGGCGCGGCGTGAAAATCCGGGTCCCGGCGCCTAAGGCAGCTGGATTAGGACCCGGGCGATGCACCATTTATCTCTGTTTCCCCCGACGAAGTCGCTCACAAACTCGCCTCGTGTCGGAGGATTTTTCGCTCCCGGGTTCCCCGAACTTATGTCCAAGAAACTCAAGACAAGGATGGATGATTGTCCGGGAATCGTCTTTTTTGGTCCGTGGTCCCGTCCCGAAACCAATTCGCCATGAAGAAACCCCGCTCCCACTTTCCCGCGGTCGGCCGCATCGCCTACGAAGGCGCCGGTTCCAAGAACGCCCTCGCCTTCAAACACTACAACCCTGCCGAACTCATCGACGGCAAGTCGATGAAGGATCATCTGCGTTTCTCCATCGCCTACTGGCATGCCTTCCGCAGCGTCGGCGCCGATCCCTTCGGTCCGGGCACGACCAACCGGCCTTGGGAACGCGGTCGGGACCCCGTCTCCGTGGCCAAGGTCCGGATGGATGCCGCCTTTGAGTTCTTCCAGAAGATCGAGGCTCCCTTCTGGTGCTTCCACGATCGCGACATCGCGCCGGAGGGCCGCACGCTCTCCGAGTCGAACAAATTCCTCGACCACGTTGTCGCCCACGCCAAGCAGCTCCAGCAAAGCAGCGGTGTGAAACTGCTCTGGGGCACGGCGAATCTTTTCTCGAACCCGCGCTACATGTGCGGCGCGGCGACCAATCCCGACGCCCACGTCTTCGCCTACGCCGCGGCGCAGGTCAAAAAGGCCCTTGAGGTGACGAAGGAACTTGGCGGTGAGAACTACGTGTTCTGGGGTGGCCGCGAGGGTTACGAGACCCTGCTCAACACCGATCTGAAGCGCGAGCAGGAGCACCTCGCCCGGTTCCTCCACCTCGCGGTGGCTTACGCCCGCCAAATCGGTTTCAAGGGCCAGTTCCTGATCGAACCGAAACCGAAGGAACCGACCAAGCACCAGTATGACTTCGACGTCGCCAGCGGCATCGCCTTCCTCCGCACCTACGGGCTCGAAAAGCATTTCAAGTTCAACATCGAGACCAACCACGCCACGCTGGCGGGCCACACCTTCCAGCACGAAATCGAGGTGGCCGCTGCGCAG
>JAUXOH010000358.1 GCA_030682505.1 Candidatus Didemnitutus sp.
CCGCCAGTTGGATCTGAAAACCGCCGCTCCCACGCCGCGGACAATTATTCCAATTTTCCGCTTGAATGCACGCAGCTAGATCAACGGACAGGGCTGATCACGCCGCGCCGCTCACAAACCCTTCGCGATGTCCTTGGCGAAGTAGGTGAGAATCAAATCCGCCCCGGCGCGCTTGATCGCGAGGAGCGACTCGTGCCGGCAACGGGCCAGATCGAGCCAGCCGAGTTTCGCGGCGGCGTGGATCTGGGCGTATTCGCCCGACACTTGGTAGGCCGCGACGGGGGCGCGGCACGCATTGCGCACGTCGCGGATAATGTCGAGGTAGGCGCCTGCGGGCTTCACCATCACGATGTCCGCGCCTTCGCGGAGATCCAACAGCACTTCCTCCACCGCCTCGCGACGGTTGGCGGGATCCATCTGGTAGGTCGCCTTGCTGAGGAGACGCGTGCCCGCCGCCTGCGCACTGCCCACGGCGTCGCGAAACGGCCCGTAGTAGGCCGAATTGTATTTGGCCGAGTAGGCGATGATCCCCACGCCGGTGTGCCCGGCTTGATCGAGCGCCTGGCGAATGGCACCGACACGACCGTCCATCATGTCCGACGGCGCGACAAAATCCACGCCCGCCTCGGCCTGCCGCACGGCCATCTGGCAGAGGATGCCGACCGTCCGGTCGTTGTCGACGTCGTCGAGCGCCGCGGTGAGCACGCCGTCGTGCCCGTGCGTGGTGTAAGGATCGAGGGCGACATCGGTGATCACTGTCAACTCCGGCACGGCCTTTTTCACGGCGCGCACCGCCCGCAACACGAGCGTCTGCCGATTGAGCGCCTCCTGGCCGAGGTCGGTCTTGAGTTTCGGATCGAGCTTGGGGAACAGGGCGACCGCCGGAATGCCGAGGGCGTGCAACTCCTGACACTCCTTGACGAGGTCGGGAATGCTGAGCCGGAAAACCCCGGGCATGGAGCTGATTTCATCCGGCTTCGGCTTCCCGTCGACGACGAAGAGCGGCGCAATGAGATCGGCGACCCGCAACGTGGTTTCCGCCACCATTGCCCGACGGCTGGCGGTGCGGCGAAGCCGGCGGGAACGGTGGGTTAAATCGAGCTTGAAGTCTTTGGCCATGGCGGTGTTCCTTTGAAATTCACCGCCGAAAATGTCGCCCCGTCACCAGTTTGGCAACGTAATCACGTCCCGCAGCACGACGTGTCGCCGAACTATTACGGGCTGTCGCCGGATCTAACAGCCGCAGGCCGGCACCCCCCTGCGGGGTCAAGACCGCCCCGCTGCCCGCCCCGCCCTCGCTCGCCGCCGCCGCCCCGTCCGGGCGTTTCGCCCCGCTGACAGAAGGCAGGTTTGCCAAATCCGCCGTTTTCCGCTTCCACATCCTTTCCCGCCGCATGGCCCTCCGACTTCACGACTCCCTCACCCGCCGCTTGCAAGACCTCCGCCGTCCGAATCCGGACGACGCGAAGGACGTGTTCACGTTCTATTGCTGCGGCCCGACGGTCTACGCGCCCGCGCACATCGGCAATTTCCGCACCTTCGTCGTCAACGACGTCCTGCGCCGCCTCCTCGAGCTCGAATACGGCGCCGCCAAGGTCCGGCACGTGCGCAACCTCACCGACGTCGATGATCGCACCATCGGCCAAGCCAAGAAGGAAGGTCGTCCCCTCGGCGACATCACACGGCATTGGACGAAGCTCTTCCACGAGGACTGCGCCGCGTTGAACTGCCTCGTGCCCCACGCCGAACCCACCGCCACCGGCTACATCAAGGAGCAGGTGAACATGATCGAGGTGCTGCTGCAGAAGGGCAACGCCTACCGCGCCGCCGACGGGTCCGTTTATTTCAAACTCTCCACCTTTCCGGAATACGGCGGCCTCTCGCGCATCCGCGAACGCGAGTTGCAGGTCACCAACACCGTCGCCGACGCCGACCACAAGGATTCCGTTTCCGACTTCGCGCTCTGGAAGGCCTACAAACCCGAGGAGGACGGCGACGTGCGCTGGCCCGGCCCCGACGGCGCCGCCCCCGGCCGCCCCGGCTGGCACATCGAGTGCAGCGCCATGAGCAAGGCCCTGCTCGGCGACACGATCGACCTGCACTCCGGCGGCGTGGACCTGCTCTTCCCGCACCACGAAAACGAGATCGCGCAAAGCCAGTGCTGCAACGGCACCACCTTCGCCCGCCATTGGTATCACAGCGAGCACCTGCTCGTCGACGGCACCACCATGAGCAAGAGCAAGGGCAACTACTACACCCTGCGCGACCTGCTGGACCAGGGCTACTCCGCCCCCGCCGTGCGCTACGCCCTCCTCGCCGGCCACCCGCGCAAGCAACTCAACTTCACCCTCGATTCGCTCCACGCGGCGGAGAGCGCCATCCGAACGTTGCACGCCTACCGCGCCACATTGCCGACCACCGAGGACGTGAACGATGTGTTTCGCCCGGTGCAGGAGGCGTTGCATGATGACCTGAACACTCCGGCGGCCTTCGGCGCGCTCTTCACGATCATCAATCGCCGGGAGACCGACGCCACGCGCGCCTCGTTTGATCGCGCGCTGTTTGCGCTGGGTCTCGATCTCGACGCCGCTTCGCCCGCCCAAACCACCGCCCCCTCCGCCGTCACTGCCCTCGCCGAGCAACGCTGGGCGGCCAAACAGGCCAAGGATTTCGCCGCCGCCGACGCGCTGCGGAAGGAAATCACCGCCGCGGGCTGGTCCATGCTCGACCGCAAGGACGGCTACACGCTCGAACCCGTGAAAAAATAGTTCAGCCTTGCTCCTGACCCCCGTCTCCTGACTCCTCTCTCCTTTCCGCCATGATGTCCCCCCTCGAAGAACTCCGCCACTCAGCCTCGCACGTCTTGGCGACCGCCGTCCTCCGCCTTTTCCCGGAGGCCAAGCTTGATATCGGCCCGCCCACGGACGCCGGCTTCTACTACGACATCGACCTCGATCACAAATTCACGACCGACGACCTCGTCAAGCTCGAGGAGGAGATGAAGAAGATCGCCGACGAGAACCAGCCGTTCATCCGCAAGGAGGTCCCGCGCGCCGAGGCCGAGCAGATCATCCGCGACCGCGGCCAGGAGCGCTACAAGCTCGGTCGCCTCGCCGACATCCCCGCGGGCGAGGCGATTTCGTTCTATCAAAACGGCGAGTTCATGGACCTGTGCGCCGGCACGCACATCCGCTACACGGCCAAGTTGAAGGCCTTCAAGCTCCTCTCGATCGCCGGGGCCTACCACCGGGGCGATGAATGCAACAAGCAGCTCCAGCGCATCTACGGCACCGCCTTCGCCACCAAGGACGAACTGGCCGCCTACCTCGTGCAACTCGAGCAGGCCAAGCTGCGCGACCACCGCAAACTCGGCCGCGACTTGAAACTGTTCCACGTCGACGAGGAAGTCGGCCAGGGCCTGATCCTCTGGACGCCCAACGGCGCCATCCTGCGCCAGGAGCTCCAGACCTTCATCATGGGTGAGCTGCGCAAGCAGGGCTACTCGCAGGTCTTCACGCCGCACATCGGCCGCCTCTCGCTCTACAAGACCTCGGGCCACTTTCCCTATTACAAGGACTCGCAGTTCCCCGCGATCGTCGAGCGCGACTTCCTCGAGCAACTCACCGCCTCCGGCTGCTCCTGCGCCGAGATGTCGAACCGCCTCGAGGCCGTCTCGCAGAGATTTGCCGACGACCTCAACACCCGCACCGGCGCCGAAACCATCTCCCCGGACCGCATCCTCCCGGAGGACCAGCTCATCGACGGCTTCCTGCTGAAGCCGATGAACTGCCCGCACCACGTCAAGATCTACTCCTCGCAGCCGCACAGCTACCGCGATCTGCCGGTGCGCCTCGCGGAGTTCGGCACCGTCTACCGCTGGGAACAATCGGGCGAGCTCAACGGCATGACCCGCGTCCGCGGCTTCACGCAGGACGACGCCCACCTTTTCTGCACCGAGGAACAGGTGCAGCAGGAAATCCTCGGCTGTCTTTCGCTGGTGAAAACCGTGCTCACCACGCTCGGCATGTCCGAGTATCGCGTGCGCGTCGGTCTCCGCGATCCCGACTCCAACAAATACACCGGCGATCCCGCCAATTGGGAAAAAGCCGAGCACGCCTGCCGCGAAGCCGCCCAGACGCTCGACGTGCCCTTCACCGAGGAACCCGGCGAGGCCGCCTTCTACGGTCCGAAGATCGACTTCGTCATCCGCGACGTCATCGGCCGCGAATGGCAGCTCGGCACCGTGCAGGTGGACTACAACCTGCCCGTCCGCTTCGACCTCACCTACATCGGCGCCGACAACCAGTCGCACCGCCCGGTGATGATCCACCGCGCGCCCTTCGGCTCGATGGAACGTTTCTGCGGCGTGCTGATCGAGCACTTCGCCGGCGATTTTCCGCTCTGGCTCGCGCCCGAGCAGATCCGCCTGTTGCCGATTTCCGACAAGGTCATGGACTACGCCAAGGCCACCTTCGACCAGTTCCTCGCCGCCGACCTGCGCGTCACGCTCGACAGCCACTCCGACAAACTCGGCGCCAAGATCCGCCGCGCGGAGTTGGACAAGATTCCCTACGTCCTCGTGTTGGGCCAAAAGGAAGCCGAGGCCCTCAGCGCCTCGCTCCGCTCCCGCGCCAAGGGCGACGAGGGCGTCCACCCCATCGCCGACCTCATCACGCGCTTCAAAACCGAGATTGCCTCCCGCGCACTTCCGGAAAAGAAAAAGGTCTGAACCGGAGGGACCGACCACTCCGGGCCCCTCCCCGGCCGCCAGCCATGAACAACCTCACCAAACTTCCCCCTTGGAGAGAGGAATTCGACGCCATCGTCGGGGCGCGGGCGCACGGGTTGTTCAAGGAAATTCTGCCGCGGTTGAAGTCGCTCGACGCGCGCCACCCCAATGTGGCGGAGATCGCCTACCAGATCGCGTGGACCTGCGACACGCTCGGTCGACCCGCCGACGCCCTGCCGTATTACGAGAAAGCGGTCGCGCTCGGACTCAGTCCCAACGAACTGTCGGGCGCACTGCTCGGGCTCGGCGCCACGCTGCGCACTTTGGGCGAGCTCGACCGCTACTGAAATCCTGCGTTCCGGCAAACTTCAGTTTCCGAAGAATCGCGAATTCGACGTGTTTCTGGCCCTGACGCTGCACCTGCAGGGCCAGCATACGCAGGCGTTCCAAACAGTGATCGAGACCCTGTGCGACACGACCGACGACCCCGGTCTCACCACCTACCAACGCGCGATCCGCCATGCGTCGGGCATGCTGCCCTAGGCGGAGTGCTCCTCACCCGACCCGCGGGTAGGATTGATCTCCCCGCCCCGGCTCAGAGTGGCTGTTGCGTCCACTCTCCGTTCACCAGCCGACGCAGCCCCAGCGGATTCGCCCGCTGCAGTTC
>JAUXOH010000371.1 GCA_030682505.1 Candidatus Didemnitutus sp.
CAGGCGGAGGGCAGCCTCTACACGATCGAGAGCGAGCTGAACGAGGGAGGCTACAAGAACATGATCGTACCGCACGTCGCGGACGTCCTCGATGCGCCGCGGATGCAATTTATCTTTGAGCGGTATCGCCCGCAGGTCGTGTTTCACGCGGCGGCCCACAAGCATGTGTTCATGATGGAACGGCAGCCCGGTGAGGCGGTGAAAAACAACACCTCCGGGACACGTCTGCTGGGCGAGATCGCCTCGGCCCACGGGGTGGAGACTTTTGTTTTCATCTCCACCGACAAGGCGATCAATCCGACGAGCGTGATGGGTGCGACCAAGCGCTTGGCGGAAATGTATCTCCAGCACCTGCACGCCCGGCCTGAGAATCGCACCAAGTTCGTGGCCGTTCGTTTCGGCAACGTATTGGGCTCGTCCGGCAGCGTCATTCCGATCTTCAAGCGGCAGATTGCCCACGGCGGCCCCGTGACGGTTACGCATCCCGACGTGACGCGCTACTTCATGACGATTCCGGAAGCGGTCGGCCTCGTGCTCAAGACGGGTGTGCTGGGCCAAGGCGGAGAGATCTTCGTGCTCGATATGGGTCAGCCGGTGAAGATCGTCGATCTGGCCAAGCAGCTGATCGAGCTCAGCGGATTGCGCCCGGAGATCGACATCGAGATCAAGTTCATCGGCCTGCGTGCCGGGGAAAAACTGTTTGAGGAACTCCAGCACCAGTCCGAACTGATGCGCCCCACCGAACACCCCCGGATCATGCTCTTGGCGCGACAGGACGCGCTGGAGGTCGGGTGGTCGCGCCGTTGCATGGTGCGTTTGGAAAGCCGGGTGACCGAACTTGAAGCGGAGCAGTTGAAGCTGGCCATCAAGGAGTTTGTCCCGGAATACAGCCCGCACCTCTGAGGAGCGGGGGTGAACTGATCTCCGGTCGGCGGTGAGGGCAAGATGAAGCGGGGTGACGACACCGGCCGGAGGTGCGTTCCAGACCGAGGCTCCCGGGACTTGGGCGGCGTTTCGTTCCGGTGGCTCAAAAATTTAAGAATATTGCTCAAGTGGGTTCGAAATGGGCCGATACGGAACCCATGGGAACCATGATCATGTTTGTTGGCGGAAGCGTGGTGGTCGGATTGCTCCTGCTGGCCATTCGGCTGCTTGAGAACTCCGAGGCCTGACGAATCCCGGAAACGGGTTGCGGTGACATAGCCCTCGACGGCGTGGGTGGTGTCTTGCAACCTTGCGCCGATTGCACATCGCCGCGCACAAACAGCGTCCCTCGCTGCATACCCAGGAAAGGCTGCTGGCCAGCCTGCTCGGCGCCTTGCTCGTCTTCCTGCCCTGGGCGTTTGGGACGATGCACGGCTGGAGTCAGGCGACAGCGTTCGTGACCGCTCTTGCCGCCTTGGTCATCGCCCTGCTGCCGCGGCGCTATGACGAAGCGACGTCGGGTCGCGGCGGTTTCCGGTTGCAGATGTGGCCGCGGCTGCTGCGGTTTCCGCTCTTTTGGCTCGGCGCCGGCCTGCTGGTGCTGCTGGTGGTCCAGGGCTTGAACCCTGCCTGGCAGTGGGTGCGCGATGACAAGCAATGGTGGATGCGGCAGATCGACCATGTCACCTGGCTGCCGCACGGGACCCAGACCCCCTTTGAACGCTATAATCTCTGGCGCACGTTCCTGGTTTACGCGACGGTCTGGCTTTCCATCTGCGCGCTGTGGGTGGGCATCACCCGGCGTCGCACGCTGCAGGTCCTGCTCGGCGTGTTGGTGGCCAATGGCACCGTGCTCGCACTGGTGGGATTCGTCCATCGCATGGTGGGTGAGACCAAGGTTCTCTGGATTCGCGAGTTCAGGGACGCGTCCTCCTTTTCCAGCTTCGTTTACCAGAACCATGCCGGATCCTATTTCAGCCTGATCGCGGCGGTCGCGCTCGGGCTGGCGATCTGGCATTTCTACGAGGGCCGCCGCCGGATGGCGCGTTCCACCCCGGGCCCGGTCTGGCTGCTCGCGGTCGGCGTGCTGGTCTTTGCCGTGTTGTTCTCCTTCTCGCGCGGCGCCGTGATCACCTTGGGGGCGTTCGTCGTCGGCGCCGGTTTGGCGATTTTTATTCTGCGCTCGGTCAACACGGTTCCGTCCACGACGCCCCGGGCGGTCAATGTGCTCCTTGCCCTGGCCTTTCTCACGACGCTGGGATTCATGGTGCGCTACGTCGATTTTTCGACGCTGCAGCAGCGCTTCCACGAGATGGCGTCACTCGGGGTAAACGAATCGAGTGTGTATGCTCGCCTGCAGGCGCGCGATGCCGCCTGGGTCATGCTTTCCGACCATTGGGTTCTCGGGACGGGTGCGGGCAGTTTCCGTTTCCTGTATCCGATCTACATCAAGGACAACCCTTACCTCTACGAAGGTGGTCGGGCATTTTGGGAGCACGCGCACATCGACTGGCTCCAGATCCCCATCGAGTTGGGTCTGACCGGCGTGCTGTTGATTGCGGCCGGTGTAGGCTGGTGTGGGTGGCGTTGGGTGAAGGGCAGGGGGTGGCGGCATCCCGTGGCGGTGATGCTGTTTTTGGGCTGCGGGCAGACGTTGTTGCACGCCGCGATCGATTTTCCCCTGCAATGTCCGGCGATTCTGATCACCTGGTGGGTGTTGTTGGTCGCAGCGCTGCGATGGCAGGAATTGGATGGGGGGACGGACCGCGTATAGCTTCGCACGCGGCTGAAGGCGGACCGCGTATAGCTTCGCACGCGGCTGAAGGCGGACGACCGGCCTTCGCAGGGCTACGGCGAGGCTAAGCGCCAAGCGACAAGCCTGAAACTTGAGGCCTGACGGAGCGCCCGGCGCGGAGATGGCGCGGCAAACCTGAGGGTGCTGATCGTTCGCCAGTCCGGTCTTGCGTGAACCAAGATGTCTCGTAGCTTCGCAGACATGAAAGAGCTGGTTTTTGAAGTGACCCAGGAAGCCGATGGCGGCTTTGTCGCCGAGGCGCTGGGCGAAAGCATTATTACCGAGGCCGATACTTGGGAAGCATTGCGGGCCAAGGTGCGCGAGGCGGTAACCGCTTTCTATTTTGACCAGCCGACCCCCAAGAGCATCCGGTTGCATCTGGTGCGGGACGAAGTGCTGGCGTGAAACTGCCGCGGGATGTCTCGGGCCGAAGCTTGGTCAAGGCGCTCTGCCGCGACTGGGGTTATCTCCAAGTGCATCAGGTGGGCAGCCACGTCATCCTGCAAACCGACACTCCGCAGCCACACCGCATTTCCATTCCGGATCACAGCCCGTTGCGACTTGGCACCTTCAATGCGATTCTGCGAGCCGTGGCTCAAGCCAAGCAAGTGAGCAAGGACGACGTGCTGCGTTCACTGTAGACTGGCCCAAGTGAGTCGAGGGCCCGCCTGCGCCAAGCTACGGCGAGGCAAGCGGACCCGCCTACGCCAAGAACGGTAGGTTGCGCGCTTGCCGCGCAACGTGGCTTCGCACGCGGCTGAAGACGGACCGCGTATAGCTTCGCACGCGGCTGAAGACGGACGATCGGCCTTCGCAAGGCTACGGCGAGGCTGGCGGGTCAGCGGTGAGAGGAGCCATTCGCTGTGTTTATGTGTTCTAAAGCGCTAAGTGTTGGGGAGAAAGCACCTAAGGTGTTTTTAGATCCCGGGGCGGGAACTTCGTTTTGACGATCTCGTCACCGGGCCATCAGCGGCGCCGATGACAGAAAGCAGGGGGTCTTCTAGGGTAAAAAATACTCGCAAATAGGGGGTATGCCCTATTTAAGTAAGGTGTTTCCTGTAAAATCCGATTATTAAATCCACCGAGTGACCCTACTGAAGAAAGTTTTACTGCTGCTGGTCGGGGCGCCCTTGGCGCTCAGCGGGCAGGTTGTGACTCAGACCTTCATGGATTCGACGGCACCGGGTTGGAATTTCGCCGGGGTCAACTACACGCCGAATCTGACGTCGGGCACGGTGGATCCAACCGGACAGGGTTGGCTGCGTTTGACGGGCACGGGCAACAACCAGGCGACGAGCGCCTACTACGACACGGCGTTCACGGCGGCGAACGCGACGGTGTATGCGTCGTTTGAATATCAAAGCTGGGGCGGCACCGGGGCGGACGGCATCGTCTTCTTTCTCTACGACGGCTCGCAGACCTTCG
>JAUXOH010000375.1 GCA_030682505.1 Candidatus Didemnitutus sp.
GTGCCTATCTTCTGGACCTGCTGGTAAAGACTCCGGTCAAGGAGATCAGGTTCTTCGACCTGGACGACTTTCACGTTCACAATGCCTATCGATCCCCGGGGAAACTAGAAGAACATGAGCTTGGTAAGCCCAAAGCCGAAATCCATCTGCGTCGCTACGAGGGATTCAGACATGGCCTCACGGCCAGGCAACTCTATGTCGGCTCCGATTCCGCTGCAGAGCTGGCAGGCGTCACATTTGCTTTCGTCTCGGTGGACAAGGGTTCGTCGCGCTCGGCGATTTTCGATGTCTTGATCGCTGGGAAAATCCCATTCATCGACGTGGGCATGGGCCTCAAACGTAAAGGCGATCCGCTTAGCGGCATGCTGAGAGTGACATACTACCCAGAAGACCGGGCTGAGGAAGTCCGCGCGAAAGGGTATGCTGAGATGTCTGACCCGGCCGATAATCTCTACCGCACGAACATCCAGATCGGTGAGCTGAATGCATTGAACGCCTGCCTTGCTGTGGTAAAATACAAGGAAGTCCGAGGCTTCTACGGTAACAATGAGCCGATGGACAACTACCTCTTCGATGTTTCCGACATGAAGGTCGCCTCATGAAGTTTCGTCTTCAACGAGTCGAGTTCATGCCCAAGGAGATGCAGCAATGCATACTTTACTACGCTGAGGAATATGGAGCCGCGGCGCACCTATGCGCCTGTGGCTGTGGTTCGAAAATCCGAACCCCAATTGACGACGCAGAGTGGTCGCTTGAGGAAGGCTCCGGAGGGCCGTCACTTTACCCGTCCGTGGGCAATTGGCAAAAGCCCTGTCGCTCACACTACTTTATCAGAAACGGGGCGACCTTATGGTGCGGCCAGTGGACGGAGGAGGAGGTCAAAATGGGCAGGCATTTTGAGCATCAGCGACGCGTTGCCCTCTTGGATCGCAAATCTTCAAGGAAGAAGCGCCGTCGTTTCTGGAATTGGATGCGGAGCCTCTTCCGGTGATACTACTACGCGATTTTTGACAAACAAAACTGCTGCCTCACCCCATCGTTGCCTGAGGAGGGATCAGCTCTCTGTAGAACTCGACGTTGCACTTCGTCATTCAAACCGCAAACTTGCATCATGAGTCGTGATTGGGAGCCAGTAGGCCGCAGCTTGCAGGCACTCACCCTGCGCTGCCGGGAATTGGGCGGCGCACCTGATCCTGCCTGGCTTGCTCTCCCGGTGCGCGAACTAGCCATGGCATTGCGCATGGCCGAGGCCGTCGAACGATTGCCCTGCGATGCGCTCATGCGCGCCCACGTGCACGGCGGGGGGATTGGCCAGCCTACGACGCGACAATCCTATTTCTGCGCGATTCGCTGTCTGTGCGCGCTCGACACGCTGGGCATTATTCACGCCGAAATGGACGACCGTCCGCTCTATTCCGAGCCTCCCGCAGAATGGACCGACGACCAGCTGCTCGAATGGCTCCTCGTTAGCAATTGGCAACAGCGGCACGATACATGGTTGAAGCTGGCTGCCTTTAGTGCGGCGACCGGACTGGGGTTTTACTCGGGCTAGATGCTTTTTCGCGCCGACCGGTGAGACGGTGACGAATCTGAATGGACGTTGACTAGACGTGGACGCGAAGCCTCGCGAACAGTAAATCGTCTCTCTCCCCCGCACGTGGCCCCATTGTGCCACGCCCGTCAAGGCACCGTCTTCGCTGCGCTCGCGGGCCTTCCCTCCCTGCGGCCTTCCCCCTCGCTAGCGCTCGGCGGCCTCCGGTCGTGACTGGGCGTGCCCCAAAGGCCAGCGCGCGGGCGCGCCACGGCAACCGGGCAATGACGCCCGACCGGGGCGCACTGCGCGCCCAATGTCATGAATGATTCGAAAATGTCACTGATTGGGGCGGGGCGGGACTTCACGCTCGCATGTTCGGAACAACCGCAGTCACGGTTGGAACACCTCGGACCGGCCTCATTGAGCGATGCGGAACTGCTGGCACTGTTCCTGGGCGGCCCGACCGGTTCACGAAAGATGGACCTGGCCCACCAATTGATCGCAGAGGCGGGTTCCCTGGCGGGCTTGTCCAAGCTCGCCGCGATGGACTTCCGGCAATTACCAGGGGTCGGACAAGTTCGGTCGCAGTTACTGGTCGCCGTTCTCGAAATGTCGCGGCGGATGACTCAGACGACGGCGGAAGCCAGGGTCCTCAACCGGCCGGAACTGATCGCGGATTACATGCAGCCGACCGTGCGCGAGTTGGAAGTCGAGAAGTTCTGGGTGTTGTGCCTCAATCGTAAGAACCGTCTGAAGCGAAGGTGTGAAGTTACCTCCGGCACCGCAACGAGCTCACTCGCGCATCCGCGCGAGGTGTTCCGCTGTGCGATCAGGGAAAGCGCCACGTCAATCGTATGCGTGCACAATCATCCCTCAGGTGATCCGGCGCCGTCGGCAGCAGATGTGCAGGTGACGCGACAGCTCAGGGACGCCGCCAAGGCAGTGGACATCGACCTGCTCGACCATGTGATCGTGGGGCGCCCAAGTGCTGACCCGGTAGGCAGGGGGTTTTATTCCTTTCGCGAGTCCGGTGTGATCTAGGAGTCCGTCACGATGACAATCTTGCGACTGTTACCGTGGGAATGAAATTATCGCGGGCCACGTTCGGCAGATTCGGCCAGAAGCAAGCTGAAGCCAACCCCTGAATCAGACCCATTCGCCCCTTCGTTCGATCTTACATATTACCACTTGCTGACATTGCAACCGTAGCCATGCTCGCGAGCAACCACTTGGGCCAGTGGCACTTTCTCGCATATGTGCAGATTTTCTAAACGGCCTCGCTATAGAGGGAAGTATTGGGGTGCTCCTCGCTCGAGATATGGCATTCCATTGCATTGGTCCTGTGGATTACAACGGACCACCTTGCTTCCACGCATTGAGTTCTGGCGGGACAATTTCCCCACCCAGGTTAGTTTTACTCACGCTTAATTTCATGCACACTGAATCGGCTAGTTCAAAGCATTCGGCACCCGGACAGCTGGCGGGATATCTTTTTCAAGTTGAGCGCGCCCTCCTGCACCTAGCGACTTCTGGCCGGGGCGGGGTGGTCGAAATCGAAACCGCCGACGATGTCTTGGCAAAAAACGCTGCTGGGAATACCACCCGTGAACAGGACAAGAGCTACGTCACCGGTCGCACGCCGCTAGCCGACCGTAGCAAGGATCTCTGGAACACTCTCTTCATCTGGCTAAAGGTCGTCGATGCCGGCGAGACGGACATGGACAAGACCGAGTTCCACCTGGTCACCAACGGCAGTCTTTCAGCCGGCATTGCTTGTGACTTGCGCGACCTCAACGGCGAAGGATCCGAGCGGCAACTTCAGGCGATCGTGAAACGCTTGCGGACATGCGGCGAGAAACCTCCGGCGGCTTGGGCGGAACAGGCCGACGCGGTGCTCGGGCACACCAATGGGGAAATCGTGGCGCTCCTCCGGCGCGTGCGCGTTACTGATGCCACGGCAGCGAGCCATGGGCCGGCACTACGCAAGAAAATATCCGATCACTTGGTGCTGCCGCTCGATTGCGCCGACGATGTATTGCGGGGCCTGATAGGTTGGCTGCACGACACGACGCTGGAGTTGATCCGGGCCGGGAAACCCGCGCAATTCACGGCCGAAGCATTCGAGCAACGCCGCCGACAGGAGTTGTTTGCCCATAGCGACCGGCGTTTCTTCCGGGAGACTGCCGCTGCGGAGATGCCGGTTACCGCGGAAGAGCGCGCCAAATATCAGCAGGCCCTCTTCGTGAAGCAGATTCTCTGGCTGGGGCTCGCGGAGGACAACGAGCAGTTGATCGCCGCCATAGAAAGCGTTTATCGCAGCACCTCGGAAACCGTTAGGTTAACCAAGCAAGGCGCGCTGACGCCGGCGGATTTCGCCGCGTTCGACGACCGGCTTTTCGAGAAATGGAGGCACGTCCGACGGGCACACCTGACAACCAGCTCCACCGATGAAGCCGGGCTGCAGGAGGCCGGCCGGAAGGTGCATGACCAGTGCATGGACCACCGAGAAATGCTCGGCGGCCAAGCAACGCAGGAATGGTATCTGAGCCAAGGAGCATTCCACAAACTCGCGGATGCCCCGGCTGCCGCGATGCCTCGGCTGGGATGGCACCCGCGCTACCAAGACCGGTGCAAGGAGACCTGAGCCATGTCCCTCGCGACCGAAGCCGATCTAGTCCAAAACCCAGCCTTGGGTGCCGCCTTGCTTCACACGTTCACCCTCGAATATTGCGAGCAGAATCGGAACAAGAGCGGCCCGCCGATCACTCATCTTCTGCCGGTCCTGCCCATGCTGCTGCATGAGGAAACGGTCCAAGAACTCTACCGCCGACACTACGAAGGTGGTCTGTTGCTAGCGCTTTCCGAAAACCGGACATTGACGATCGGTTTGCAGGAACGGATGCAGTCCACGGTGCCTCGGACGATGCGCGCCCTGAACCTTGCGCTGGCCGCCGGCCTGCTGACTTACGACCCGGTCGAAGACCAGGTGCGGGTCGCCGCCAAGACCCGCGCGGAGTTCAGCAGCGGCGCCGAGACGAAGCCGATGCATGCCGCCGCCACCCGCCTCGGCTACTGGTTCGCCACCGTCCGCATCGAGCAGCTTTGCTCCTACCTCCGCATCAAGTTTTGAATGAAAACCAAAATCGCGAAGATCATCCTCTGGCCGAAGCGTGCGGGCAAAAAACCGCGGGAAATTTCCTTCACCGGGAAGGGTGTTGAGGTTATTACCGGTCAGAGCCAAACCGGAAAATCCTCTCTGATTTCAATCGTGGATTATTGCCTCGGAAGCGGCAAATGCACCATCCCGGTTGGCGAGATACGCGACGCTACCGAATGGTTCGGCGTCCTTCTCACGCTGCCGGGGGCCCAAATGCTGATCGCCCGGCGCAACCCCGGTGCGCACGGCGCGGTGAGCGAGGCCTACCTTGAGGAAGGGCGAACGGTTCGGATACCCCCCGAACTGGAATCCAATGGCAGTGCCACGGCGGTCGTGAACAGGCTGAACCAGCTGGCGGAGTTGCCTTCCTTGGCGCTTGCCGACTCAGCTGAACCGGGATTTGGCGGCCGACCCAGTTTCCGCGATACTGCGGCGTTCCAGTTCCAACCTCAGCACATCGTCGCGAATCCCTACACGCTGTTCTTCAAGGCGGACACCTTTGAACACCAAGAAAAGCTGAAGCATTTCCTGCCGTTTGTGCTGGGCGCAATCGACCGGCAGACACTCGAGCTTCGGCGCGAACTCCGCACTGTGGAGGCCGACCTGAAACTGAAGCGCGAGCAACTAGAGGACCGTCGGGCCCGCAGTGCGGAGTGGCTTCAGGATTTCCAAGGCATGTATTCGCAAGCCCGCGAGTTCGGCCTCCTCCCCAAGACGGCTGACCCGGCCCCTGACTGGACGGTCGAGAGTTTCGTCGGGCTGTTGCGGCCCGTTCCCGCTAACGTCGACCGACAGGGAGTTCCGCAGGTGGAGCGGGGCGCCTCCAGCCGCATGTCCCGAGAACTAGCCGCCCTCCGTCGCGAGGAGGAATTGATCGCGCAGGGCATCGAGGACCGCAAGCGCAAGCTCACGAAGGTCGAGCACCTCCGCGCCTCCTCGACGCAATACGGAGAGGCTCTGGCGGTGCAGTCGAGTCGACTCGGACCGCTCGGCTGGTTTTCCCAACACCTAGAACAATCCGCGCACTGCCCCGTGTGCGGCAGCGACTCGGACAGCGCGACGAAGGAGGTCAAGCGCTTGGTCGGCCACGCCAAGCGCGTCGAGGGTTCCATCGGGACGATCAGCGTAGTCACCGAGGTCCTCGACAAAGAAAGCGCTCAGTTGACCGAACAACTTCAGGAACTGGAAACCAAGCTCGCCAATGTCCGCAAGCTACTCGGCGACCTCGAATCCAAATCTGAAGACGTGAAACGCCAGCGCCAAACGACCCACGAACTTTACGCTTTCGTCGGCCGCTTGAGGGAGGCCCTCCGAAACTACGCCGCGGCGGACAAGGGTGGAGCCCTCGCGGAGGCGATTTCCAAGTTGGAAAGGCGCGCCCAACAGCTCCGCGCCAAAGTGGACCAGGAGGCCATCGCGCGCCGGCAGGAAACCGCGCTGGCCTCCATCGCGAGGACCACACGACACTATGCCAAAATCTTGGGCGTCGAGCACCACGATCGCACCGCTGTGATCGACATCCGCAACCTCACACTCGTCGTGCACGGGCCCGGCGGGCGGCGTGATCATCTCTGGGAGATTGGCAGCGGCGCGAATTGGATGGGCTATCACCTCGCGGTCCTGCTTGCCCTCCACGAACATTTCCTGACCGTGGCTCAGAGCTGTGTGCCGCAGTTTTTAATCATCGACCAGCCCAGCCAAGCTTTTTTCCCGGAAGGCACCCGCGCGCCGTCTCGCAAAGGCCCCAAGTCCATCGAACCGGCGATGTCGTCCGATGACATCGCCCGGGTGCATCAAATCTTCGCCGCCCTTGCAGATGCGAGCAAACGGACGGCTCAGCGGCTGCAGATCATCGTGATCGATCACGCCGACGAAAACACTTGGGAGGGAATCGATGGTATCCATGTGGTCGAGCGCTGGCGAGGTGGCAAGGCCCTCGTCCCGTCTGACTGGCTGGAGGCGAGGGGCAAGTAAGTGAGCCGCCATGGATGACGTAAGTTTGCGCAGCAGAACCTTTCCTAGATCGAACTGCATCGAGCGCGCCCAGCCCACTATTATGTCCGCAGCCGTCAAGGTATTGCTCGCTTCGCTGCGCTCCACCTTGACCGCTGAGGCGGAGGGCTGGGTATTCCGTGCGCGCGGGGAGTCTGCCTTCCCAAAGAATTCAGTGGACTACAACGAGACCAGCTCCGCGAAGGGCGTGAGCGGGCCAATCTCGACGGTGATGGGTTCCAGCTTCGCCACCGGAGTGCGGGGATGGCAGAAGGTGCGCTGTTCCTGCTGGTAGATGTAGCGCATATGCTTCGCCCTTGGCAGCAGGATCGACTCGTCGCCGGGATTGTCGGGGTCACTGTAGGTCATGCCGAACGCGGTCACAAACCAGTCGGGGAATCGCAGCCAGAGCGTTTCGAGAACCCGGCGTCCGAATTCGTTCGGGTCGTAGATGATCAGGCAGCTGTCCGCCACGAAGTCGTCGAACATGATCCCGCCGAGGTCGCGCTTCACATCAGCACCAAACTTAGAATTCCGGCCCGTGGCGAATGAGGTGATTTTTCCTATCGCCGCGCCACTATAAAGCCCTTTCCCGTTGACTATGCCGTTAGGAAAGCCTTTCTGTCCGTGGGCCTTTCAGCGGCGCTTGCGCCGCTCGCATCGCAAGATGTGTTTCTCTCCAGGGCAGTTTACCTGCGCGCTATGCGCTGCTTCTCACGAGGCACCAATGTCCTTAAATTCTTGAAAGGCCTATTTTTTCCATGAGCAAGTTGTCGGACGCGATCTGGGTAACCCGCAAATGCCATATCAATGCGGAAAAACGGCTCAATCAGCGGAGCCTGTTGGCCAATCTCACCCTGACGGTGTATTCGACCTATCTGGTCGTGGCCTCATTGATCTCTCTAAAAATCGCGCTGCCCCAGTTTGAACTCGTTAGCCTCACCGGAGCAGTGTTAATGCTGACGGCCTCAGTGTTTGTCTGGGGGCTGCGCTTTTCCGAACGGGCGGGACAATTCAAAGCTTCATACGTCAGGCTCCAACTACTCATCCCCGAGGCCAGGGCGGCGGAGGAACAGCAAGACACGGTGGCACTCGCCACCTTGCAACGCACATATTCGGACATCCTGCAAAGCTGTGAAAATCACTCCGAAGGTGATTACTTGAAACTTCGCTTTGCCCTGCGCGCCGCTAAAGAGAAGACGGTGGAGGACATGACCGGTATAGATTACGTGCAATATTTTGGCGGCCTGCTGGTCGCTTTCTGCGGCAATGTGCTGCTGCTCGTCGGTCCCGCCCTAGCCATGTATTGGTATGTGCGCCGACTTTAGCAGCCTGCTGACGCAGCACTTTAACGCCGACAACCTGGAACGGGTTTTTACCGAGAAGGTGCAGTTCCAGAGCGCGACCGGCACGGATGGCATCACGGCCCGTAAGTTTGGAGACATTGCCACGGCCCAAATCCAAATCGCACTCCGCAAGATATTGGCCTCTACCTATCACTTTACGCGCTATCGCGAGAAACTGATCCTGAAGAGCCGAGACAAGCCGCCCCGTGTCATTGCGATTCCCACCGTGCGCGACAAACTTGTGCTGCGCGCCCTTAATGAGTGCCTCTCGCAGGCTTACCACGGTTGTCATCCCCCGCCAATCAACCGGACAATTGCCCGAATCAAGGAGGGCCTGCGAGGAGGGAAATACACCGGCTATCTGCGCCTCGACATCCAAGATTTCTATCCGACCATCCGCCATGAGCCACTGTTGGAACGACTGGAGGCGCTATCGCTCCCGCCCGAGATAATGATCCTGGTAGAGCGCGCCATCCAGCAGCGCACCTATAAAGTCAAGGCACAGTCCGACAATCTGGGCATTCCACAAGGTTTACCGATATCCAACGCCGTCGCGAATATATATCTGGAGAAAATAGACGAACACTGGGCTGCCGACACCAC
The DNA here is from genome assembly GCA_030682505.1 of Candidatus Didemnitutus sp. Lineage (GTDB taxonomy): Bacteria > Verrucomicrobiota > Verrucomicrobiia > Opitutales > Opitutaceae > Didemnitutus. Next base: position 8,633 of record JAUXOH010000375.1, read on the forward strand.
ACTGCTCTATTCCCGGTTCGTAGATGACATTCTGATCCTCGGCACGCTGGATAAATTGCCACCAATTCACGCGCAAATCACCACGATGTTTGAAAAACTCGGATTGACGGCGCATCCGTTGGAGTCAGGCAAGTCTGCCTTAAAGCCGATCTCCGAGCCGGTAGCTTATCTGGGCTACCGGCTTGCCCCGAACTTGACCTCCGTTCGGGAAGCATCGCTTCACAAGCTCAAGGAATCGTTGATCGCCATCTTTGTCAGCCATGCCCGGAACAAGAAAAAGGGTTACCGGAAGAAGCTGCTTTGGCGGCTTAATTTGCGCGTCACTGGCTGCACCGTAAACAAGCAGCGTTTCGGTTGGCTGCACTTTTTCTCTGAAATTGACGATCTATCCCTCCTGAAATCGCTGGATGTCTTCGTGGCCCGCCAGCTCACGCGCTGGCAGATCAAGCGGGTCAAACCTCGCAAGTTTGTGCGGACGTATTTTGAGGTCCGCTACCGGTCCGAAAGCACGCGCTACATCCCGTCCTTTGATGGTTATGAACTCGCGGAAAAGGCAGCGCTGTTGAAGAATATTTTCGGCGTGAAAATCACCAGCGGTTGGACAGAAAAAGACATCAGCCGGGAATTTTTTCTGCGCTTACGCCGGGAAACAATCTCCTTGGAGGAGGATCTTGTCCGTCTTTCGTAAGTGGCAGCTTGCAGCGTTGCACCCGTCTGGGCCAGCACGAGATAGTGCAACCGCAGAGGAATACGCAGACAGACTTCGCCGATCCAGGTCGGCTGAGTCGCTTCGATTTGTTGGCCGGTAACCCGATCAGAACAGCCATTTCCCACCAACCGACAGATCATATTGGCCGGGTGCATTGTCACTGTTTCACGTCAGAAAAACCCCGCGAAGCTGAACAAATTTGCCGGTCCCAAGAGCACCAAAAGTTTGACCTGGTTTCGGGGCGATTCTGACTTTTTACAGAAATCGCGGCCATTCCGAGAGGGCAGAATCGAACTCGGAGAAAATCAGGTCAAAAGTCTGCTTTTGTTTTCGCGTATGCACCAATCCCTTAGTGCGAGTTTTGACCTGACTCGGGAAAAGTTCGATTTTCAAAAAAACTGGCTGCCCGGCATGGATTCGAACCATGACTAGGCGAGTCAAAGTCGCCTGTGCTACCATTACACCACCAGGCAGTGAGAATGAGCGGTCGAAAGAAGGGCTCCTGCCGAGACGGGTCAAGGGCGGAAATTGGCGCGGGGCGAGTTTCAAGCGGATGTGGGTGAAAATTTATTCATCCGGTTTTCAAGCTCCATTCATGTCTTCGTGGGGAAAGCTGGCATGATCCAAGGACTTCTATGGCTGTCGTGCATCCTTGCCCTGACCTTTGGTCGGGCCGCGGCGGTGGAGCGCGCCTTGCTCTTTGACTTACCGCAGTCGCGGGTCGAAATCAGCGCAAAGGCGACCTGGGGGACGTTTTTGAGCCGGTTGCGCGTGTTTGAGCCGCTGGTGACCGTCGATGAGGGCGGACGGGTCGTGGCGGCGGAGCTTCATTTTCGCTTCGCCGATATCGTCACCGGCAAACCGAAGCGCGACCGTGCGTTGCAGGAGTGGCAGCAATCCGACGTGTTCTCCGACAGTCATTTTGTGCTGACCCGATGGGGGCCACCGCGGAGGGCGATCTGGAGGCGCGCGGCCTGCTGACCCTGCGCGGTGTGACGCGGGAGATCCGCTTTCCGGTGTGGCTCGCGCAAGACGCCGGCGTAATCGCGATCGACGGCGATGCGTTGTTGGATGTGCGCGTATTCGGGCTGCCCGTGCCGCGGCTTTATTGGGTGCTCAAAGTGGATCCGTGGGTGCGCGTGCGGCTTCATCTCCAGGGCACGGTCGCGTCGTGATGACGCTGACTTTGTGTCACGCGGCCGCGTGTTGGCGCGGCGGTTGCGCCTGCGGCAAAAATTCGCCGCAGTGGGGGACGAACCGATCATCAAGACGGTCCGTGGCACGGGGTATCAACTCGCGTGAAGGAGTCCTTTACCTTCCGCCTCACCCTGCGTTTCGCCTTGCTCGTCACGGCGACGACCGCGGCGGTGTTCACGGTCGGCGGCTGGTTGTTGGTTCAGCAGATCGAGCGCGGTCTCCAGATGATGCACGAAGTTGAAGCGCGCGAGTTGGGTGAGTTGCTCGGCTCCGCGACCGCTCTCACTCCCCGCGAGATTGCGGCCCGCATCCGACGCGATGCGGACAGCGATATTGCGCTGTTCGTGATTCAGATCGAGGGGCCGGATGGGGACGTGGTGTTCCGCTCGGACAACCTTGGTGCCGCCATCATGCCCGTTGGGGAAAGGGATCTCCCGCATTGGACAGCGACGCTGCCATTCCTCGGGCGGGTGCATATTTCCAGTTTTTCGCACGGCCCGTGGCGGATCCAGATTGGCAGTCCCTTGCAGCCCTCGGAACGACTGGTGCAGAATTACGTGCAGGTGGGCATCCTGTTGACGATGGGCGTGGCGGTGCTCGGAATCGGCCTGGGTTATGCGTTCAGTCGCGATACCTTGAAGCCGTTGCGCATGATTGAGGCCGCCGCGCGCCGCATCCGGGCGGACAATCTGAGCGAGCGCATCCCGGTGCCGGCAGGGCGGGATGAACTCGCCTCCCTGGCGAGCCTGTTGAATGAAACCTTTGATCGGCTGGAAGTTTCCTTCAAGCAGGTGCGCCAATTCAGCGCGGATGCGTCGCACGAGTTGAAAACCCCGCTCGCGCTCATTCGTTTGAATGCGGAGAAGTTGCGACCGCGATTGGCAACCGATGCGGAAGGAAGCGAGGCACTGGATGATATTTTGGAAGAGATCACGCAACTGAATCAGGTGATCGACCGGCTGCTCTTCCTGGCCAAATCGGAAAGCGGAGCGCTGGCGCTTGAGTTGCAGCCGCTCGTGCTGGAGACCTTGATCCAGGAGCTGGCCGAGGATGCCCAAGTGCTGGCGGAGGACCGGAGCGTGAGATTCGCGGTGACGCGCCGTGTTCCCGGGGAGCTGCGCGCCGAACCTGATTTGTTGCGCCAATTGCTTCTGAATCTCGTGTCCAACGCCGTGGCCGTTTCCCCTCCGGGCGGTGTCGTGGCCTTCGAATCGTTTCCCGACGGGGACGATTGGACTTTTGTGGTCGCCGACGAAGGACCCGGGCTACCGGAGGAACAGCGAACCCGAATTTTCGAACGCTTCGTGCGCTTCAACACGGGCGACCGAATTGGTCCGCAACGGGGGCATGGCCTCGGCCTCGCCATCTGCAAGAGCATCGCCGAGCTGCACGGGGGCACGATTCGCGCTGAGCGACGCCTCGACCGCAGCGGGTTGCGCCTTGTGGTGACCATCCCGCGACAGCCCAAGTGACCGGGAGTTACGGTGTACGAGTCGTGCGCCGACCCGGTTTCGACTTCGGCTTCGCGGGCTGGCAAACGAAGGGTTCGAAAATCGTGCGATGCTTGAGGGGAAACCGCCCGGCGAGAAACACCCCGTCGTCACGGGTTTCTTGGGTGCGCACGGTGCCGAGCTCATGGAGCTTGCCGATGACGTCGTAGCGGTGGTGAGGAACGAGCAACTCAGCCGTGATGTAGTCGTCGATAGCGAGCTCGGCGCAGCGGGTGAGCAATCGATCCAGTCCTTCACCCGTATGGACGCTGATGAAGTAGGCCTCGGGGTGCTTGGCCCGCATCATCACGAGGGTATTCGCACTGGCGGCATCGATCTTGTTGAAAACGGTGATCATGGGTTTGCCGCCCGCACCGAGTTCGACGAGCACTTCCATGGTCGTGGAGAAGTGATGTTCGACGTTGGGGTTGGCGACATCCAGCACGTGAATGATGAAGTCTGCCACCACGACCTCTTCCAAGGTCGCCTTGAACGCCTCGACGAGACGGTGGGGCAGGCGGCGGATAAACCCGACCGTATCCGTCGCGAGCAGCATGCGCCCGTCGGGCAGGAGCAGTTGGCGCGTCGTGGGATCGAGCGTGGCGAAGAGCTTGTCGGCGGCGAGGACGTGCGAGCCGGTGAGCTTGTTGAGCAACGAGGACTTGCCGGCATTGGTGTAACCGACGATGGCGGTGCCGGGCACGGGCTTGCGCATGCGCTTGCGACGTTGCACTTCGCGCTGCTGGAGCACTTCTTCGAGTTCGCTTTTCAGGCGGGTGACGCGGTCGCGCACGAGTCGGCGGTCCTGTTCGAGCTGGGTTTCACCTTCGCCCCCCAGGGCGCCTTTGCCGCGCTGCCGGGAAAGGTGGGTCCACGCACGCTTCAGACGGGGCAGGGAATACTCCATGCGCGCCAACGCGACCTGCAGCACGGCTTCGCGCGTCTGGGCACGGTCGGCAAAAATCTCGAGGATGACTTCCTGCCGATCGATCACGGCGAGGCCGGACTCTTCCTCCCAATTGCGCTGCTGCGCGGGGGAAAGTTCCTCGTCGATGATGATGACGTCGGCGTCGCCCTCCTTGGCCTCCTTGATCAGCTCCGCGGTCTTGCCGGAGCCGAGGAGAAACTTCGACTGGGGTTCGCGCAGGTTGATCAGCTTGCTCTGCACGATGGCGATCCCGAGATTCTCGACCAGCTCGTGCAACTCACCGAGGAGCTCGGCTCCTTCGCCCACCGCCATTTTCGGGGTTTGAATGCCTACGAGATAGGCGCGTTGGGTGGACTTTTGGTCGGTGAGGAAATCTGCCATGAACGCGCACTCGTAGCGCGCCTTGCGCGGCGAGTCAAATGCGCCGCGGACCGATTAGAGAGAGACTTTCGGAGTCACCGGTCCCAATAGAGCAACGAATGGACGTAGTTGGCTCGCTCATAGGCCTCGGGATTCGGGCTTTGGGCGAGGTTGAGCTTGCCGCGAAGGTCGTCGAGCGAGTGAAGATGGTGTTCCTCCAGGTACTGAGTGAGGCCGGTGACGAGGGACCGGAGGTGCATTGGTCCATGGCGAAGGAGGGAGGAGACGACCTGCACGCCGTGGGCGCCCGCGAGGATCGATTTGATGACATCATTGGGCGTGTGCACGCCGCCCGTGACGGCGAGGTCGACCGGCACGCGTCCGCTCAGGATGGCGAGCCAACGCAGTCGGAGCAACAATTCCGTCGAGTCCGACAGTTCCAATTTCGGAGCCACCTCCTGAAAACGCACGTTGATGTCGGGCTGATAGAAGCGGTTGAAAAGCACGATCCCTTTTACGCCTGCGCGCTGCAACTGACTGACGAAATTGGGCAGCGACGAGAAGAAGGGCGAGAGCTTGACGGCGAGCGGCAGGTTGCTGCCTTGGTGCACCGACGCGACAATCTCGAGCATGCGGTGCTCAATCTCCCCGGCGGTCGTGTCAAAATCAGTGGGGAGAAAATAGAGATTCAGTTCGATGGCGTCAGCACCAGCCTGCTGCACGCTGCGGGCGAAGTCGACCCAGGTCGTCGGCGTGCGGGCGTTCAGCGAGGCGATGATGGGAATGTTGACGGCCAGTTTGGCGCGATAGATGTGCTCCAGATATTCGTCCGGACCGAACGCGTAGGCATCGGCCCCCTCGATGAGTGGGTCCTCGGTGTCAGCCTCGGCGAGTCGGTTTTCGAGCTTGAGGCGCTCCGTCTGGGTCAACCGGACTTGTTCCTCGAACAACGACGCGAGCACGATCGCTGCGGCGCCGGCGTCTTCGAGTGCCCGGATGGAATCGAGGTGGTTGGTGAGCGGTGAGGCGCCCGGCATGATCGGATGCTTCAACGGCAAACCAAGATAGCTCGTCGTGAGATTCATCGGCGGCGAAGGGGTGGGGCGACGGGGGTGGGGCGGTCGGCATTATGCCGTGAAAGCCTGGGACGGACTGTGCCCGACTTGGCCAACGCTGCGCGTGGTTTGTCCGGGTGGGCGAATTGACGCGGCGTGCGACGTCAAAGGCGCGTTGTGACACAACCGCGTGGTGCCCATCGGGTATTCTCCGGGCGAGAAGGGCCCGACCCAGTTGGAACGCGCTATGCAGGGGAGTGGGTAATCCCTTTGCCCATGGACTCACAAAAAATGACCGTCATGTCGCGCCAAGCCGTGCAGGAGGCGCAAAACCTCGCCCGTCGCCACTCTCACAACGAAGTGGAAACCTGGCACCTGCTCAGCGCGCTCCTCGCCCAAGAGGGCGGCCTCGTGCCCGTCCTCGCCGAGAAACTCGGTCTGACGACCAGTGCCATGCAGCTCGCGGCCAATCGCGAACTCGAGCGCACGCCCAAGGTGAGCGGTGCCGTTGACGTGTCGAAGATCTACGTCACGCAGGCGCTGAACGAGGTCCTGACGCAGGCGGAGGACGAAGCCGTGCAACTCAAGGATGAGTTCGTCAGTGTGGAGCACCTGTTTCTCGCCCTGCTGCAGGTCGGCAAGCCTGCGGCCCTGCAGAAGTATTTTGCGAGCTTCAATCTCGACCGTGGCCGCGTGCTCAAGGAACTGCAGCAAATCCGCGGTCGCCAGCGCGTCACGTCGGACAATCCCGAGACGACGTACAGCGCGCTCGAGAAATATGGCCTCGACCTCGTCGCTCACGCCCGCAAAGGCAAACTCGACCCGGTCATCGGCCGCGACAGCGAGATTCGCCGGGCGATCCGAATCCTCTCCCGCAAGACGAAGAACAATCCCGTGCTGATCGGCGAGCCGGGCGTCGGCAAGACCGCCATCGTGGAAGGTCTGGCCCAACGCATCCTCGCGGGCGACGTGCCCGAGGGCCTGAAGGACAAAACCGTCTTCGCGCTCGATCTGGGTGCCTTGATCGCCGGCGCGAAATATCGCGGTGAGTTCGAGGAGCGACTGAAGGCGGTGCTCAATGAGATCAAACAGTCCGACGGCCGCATCATTCTGTTCATTGACGAACTCCATAACATCGTCGGGGCCGGCAAAACCGAGGGGGCGATGGATGCCGGCAACCTCCTGAAACCCATGCTCGCCCGCGGTGAACTGCACTGCATTGGCGCCACGACGCTCGATGAATACCGGAAATACATCGAGAAGGATGCGGCGCTGGAGCGGCGCTTCCAGCCAATCCTCGCCGAAGAGCCCTCCGTCGAAGATGCGATTTCCATTCTGCGCGGGCTGCGGGAACGGTTCGAACTGCACCACGGGGTGCGGATTCAAGACAATGCCCTCGTTGCGGCCGCGGTGCTCTCGCATCGCTACATTTCCGACCGCTTCCTGCCCGACAAGGCGATCGATCTGGTGGACGAGGCGTGCGCGATGATCCGGACGGAGATCGATTCGCTCCCGACCGAGCTCGACGAGCTGCAACGCCGCGTCATGCAGCTCGAAATCGAGGAGACGGCGCTGCAAATGGAGCGCGACGACGCTTCGAAGCGCCGCCTGTCGACCTTGCGGAAGGAGCTCGTGGACGCGAAGGAGCAGGCCAATGCCCTGCGCACGATCTGGCAGAAGGAGAAGGATGCGCTCGGTCGCGTGCAGAAAGTGCGCGAAGCGCTCGAGGCCGCCCGCCTCGAGATGGCCAAGGCCGAGCGGGCGTATGACCTCAACCAGATTGCGGAGCTGAAGCACGGGCGCATCCCGCAACTGGAGCTTGAACTCGCCAAAGCGGAAAAGGCCGACAAGACGAAGGCGACCCTCGTCAAGGAGGAGGTTTCGGCGGAGGAAATCGCCGAGATCATCTCGAATTGGACCCACATTCCCATGGCCAAACTCATGGAGGGCGAGAAAGAGAAACTGCTGAAACTCGAGGACGAATTGCACCGTCGCGTGATCGGACAGGACGAGGGGGTGCGGCTGGTCAGCGAGGCGATCCTACGGGCGCGCGCCGGCATCAAGGATCCGCGCCGGCCCATCGGCAGTTTTCTGTTCCTGGGTCCGACAGGCGTAGGGAAAACCGAACTCGTCAAGACCCTCGCCGAGCAGCTCTTCGACTCCGAAGCCAATCTCATCCGCCTCGACATGTCCGAGTACATGGAGAAGCACAGTGCCTCGCGCATGCTCGGTGCTCCTCCGGGTTACGTCGGCTATGACGAGGGCGGCCAACTGACCGAAGCCGTGCGCCGCAAGCCGTATGCCGTGGTGCTCTTTGACGAGATCGAAAAGGCGCACCCGGATGTCTTCAACGTCCTGCTTCAGGTGCTCGACGACGGACGCATCACCGACAGCCAGGGCCGCACCGTGGACTTCAAGAACACGGTCATCATCATGACCTCGAACATCGGCAGTCGCTATTTACTCGAGGGAGTGAAGGGCGACGAGATTCCGGAAAGCGTGCGGGAAAGTGTCATGGCGGATTTGCGCCAGACGTTCCGGCCGGAGTTTCTCAACCGCATTGACGAGACGGTCCTCTTCAAACCGCTCTCACTCGAGGAGATCGAGCAGATCGTTGATTTGCTGCTCGCCGACTTGAACAAACGGCTCGCGGAGCGCCGCGTCACGATCGTGCTGGAGCCGAAGGCAAAACTTTGGGTCGCGGAAAAGGGATACGATCCGGTCTTCGGGGCCCGCCCGCTCAAGCGCTTCCTCCAGCGCCATCTCGAGACCCGGCTTGCTCGCGCATTGATCGCCGGCGAAGTCGCCGAGGATTCCACCGTTACCTTCAGGGTGAAGAACGACGAACTCGTGGTGGCCTAGCTCGCGCCGCGGCGACCGGAGATTTCTTCCTTTGCGCCTTCCCGACTTTGTGGGATGATTTGGCTGCATGCCCGCCGAGCCGATTCGCTACTTCCACCGCACCAAAAGAATTGTCGAGACCGAGCAGGTTTACGGCGAAAAATGGCTGAATTGGACCTATGAGACGACGCTTGGTGGTCTTGCGTTGAATGCGCTCGTGAAGCGATCGTTGCTCTCGCGTTATTATGGTTGGCGGATGTCGCGAGCTGGCAGCACGCGGCGCATTCTGCCTTTTATCATCGATTACGGGCTCGATGTGGACGAATTCGCGAAGAGTCCGTTCGTCTTCAAATCGTTCAACCAATTCTTTTATCGGGCCCTGAAAGCCGAAGCGCGACCGATCGCGGAGGGTGCGCGAGTGGCCGTGTTGCCGGCGGATGGAAGGCATCTTGCCTTTCAGAACGTCGATGCGGCCGGCGGATTCTACGCGAAGGGCCAGAAGTTTGACCTGCGCTCGTTCCTCGGTGATGAGGCGCTCGCGGCGGAGTATGCCGGCGGCTCATTGCTCATCTCGCGGTTATGTCCGGTGGACTACCATCGGTTTCATTTTCCGGTCGCGGGCGTGCCGGGCGAACCGAGGCTGATCAACGGCTGGTTGTATTCGGTGTCGCCGATCGCCCTGCGGCGCAATCTGGGCTACCTGTGGGAGAACAAGCGCATGGTGACGGTGGTGGAGTCGCCGGAGTTTGGTCGCGTGGCGGTTTGCGAGATCGGTGCGACGATGGTCGGGAGCATTCTGCAGACCTACATTGCGGGGAATTCCGTGCGCCAGGGCGAAGAGAAGGGGCTCTTCAAGTTTGGCGGCTCGTGCGTGGTGACGCTGTTCCAGCCAGGAAAAATCAAACTCGACGCGGACCTCGTGCAGCACAGCGCCGAGGGGTTGGAGGTTTATGCCCGGATGGGCGGGTCGTTGGGCGTGGCCGGTTGATTTCCATGAAGACACGAATGCTGGTGTTGCTCTGCCTGTTGCTGTCCACGGCACGGGCGGCGTTTCCGTTGGCGGAGGCGACGATCACCGACCTGCAGGAACAGATGCAGGCCGGTCGGCTGACTTCGGTGCAATTGACCACGGCTTACCTCCAGCGCGTCGCCGAGATCGACCGGGCGGGGCCGACGCTGAATTCGGTGATTGAACTCAATCCCGAGGCGCTGGCCATCGCGGAGCGCCTCGATGCCGAGCGCGCGAAGGGGCAGGTGCGCGGGGCGCTGCATGGCATTCCGGTGTTGATCAAAGACAACATCGGCACGGCTGATCAGATGCAGACGACAGCTGGCTCGCTGGCCATGGTGGGGGCCAGACCCGCGCAGGATGCCGCGATTGTGGAGCAGCTTCGCGCGGCCGGTGCCGTCATTCTGGGCAAGACCAATTTGAGTGAATGGGCGAACTTTCGCTCCACCAAGTCGAGCAGTGGGTGGAGTGGACGCGGCGGGCAGACGCGAAATCCCTATGCGCTCGATCGCAACACGTCGGGTTCGAGTTCGGGTTCGGCAGCGGCCGTTTCGGCAAATCTCTGCGTGGTGGCGGTCGGAAGTGAAACGGATGGCTCGATCGTGTCGCCCTCGTCCGTCTGTGGCTTGGTGGGCATCAAACCGACCGTCGGTTTGCTCAGCCGGTCGGGCATCATCCCCATTTCAGCCTCGCAAGACACGGCCGGGCCGATGGCGCGCACCGTGCGCGATGCCGCGCTGTTGCTCGAGGCGATGGCGGCGGTGGATGCCCGCGATGCAGCAACGCAGACGCGACCGGCGGACCTGGCGACGAATTACGCTGCGCAACTGAAGGTCGGGGCGCTGGTCGGAGCCCGCCTCGGGGTGGTGCGGGGACCATTCGGCCTCGATCCCCGGCTGCAGCCCCTGCTCGACCAAGCCGTGGCAAGCTTGCAAGCGGCCGGTGCGGAAGTGGTGGATCTTGGTGACGTGAAGTCTCTCGGCACGGCGGGCGATCCCGAATTCGAAGTGCTGCTCTATGAATTCAAGGACGGATTGAATGCCTACTTCGCCTCGCTCGGTCCGGCGGCGCCGATCAAGTCGCTGGCCGAATTGATTGCCTACAACCAGACTCACGCGGCGACGGAGATGCCGTTTTTTGGCCAGGAGCTTTTGGAAAGCGCCGAGGCAAAGGGTCCGCTGACCGACCAAGCGTATCTCGACGCCCGTGCGGCTTGTTTGAAAATCACGCGCACGGACGGGATTGATGCGTTGCTCGCGGAGCATCGACTCGAGGCGTTGATCAGCTTGGCGAACGGACCGGCGTGGATGATCGATCCGATCAATGGTGATCCTTACACAGGCGGCAGTTCGTCTCCGGCCGCCGTGGCGGGTTATCCCAGTGTGACCGTGCCCGCGGGCGACTATCAGGGTCTGCCGGTGGGATTGCTCTTCTACAGCACGGCATGGACGGAAGCCCGCTTGTTGGCGCTCGCCGCCGATTTCGAGACGGTCACCCAAGCGCGACGCCCGCCGGAATTTCGCGCGACCCTCAATCGGGGCAACTAGTTTCTCCGCTTGCGGCAGCTTCGGAAATGGGCAATCCCCATGGTCGATCAATGAGCTCGGGTGGTGGAATGGCAGACACGCCGGTCTTAGAAGCCGGTGCCGTAAGGCGTGAAGGTTCGAGTCCTTTCCCGAGCACCATTCCCCGGGGGCTGAAATTAGGAACCACGGGAGTTTCGCGGCAGCGACCGCTGACGCGGATCGGCCAGCGGTGATTATTCATCGCAATTGGCTGCGCCGGACGGTTTTAGGTCGAGGTTCCCTGTGGAGAATCGAAATAAGTTTATCGGAGAGAGGCATTTCCGAACGACATTTTTTTTGTCCTAGAAGAGGAGAAATGGATTTCCTGATTGCCGGGCGGGAGCGAAGCCTCAGTGGTCAACCCTTTCCCTTGAACCCATCTCTTCTCAAAGAATCTCCTGAAGGTCACTGGCGCGCCATTTGGCCGATCTTGTTGGCAGCGACGATCTTCATGGCATCCAGCCAAGCGGTCCCGCCTGCCTTGATGGGCATCATGTGGAAAGCGGACAAGTTTGTGCATTTCTTCATTTATGGCGTGATGGCGCTGTTGATCGCACGACTGCGTTTCGTGCAAGCAAGGGCGCCGTGGGGGGCGATGGCGGCGATCGTGATCGTGGCCGTCTTCGGCATCACCGATGAGATTCACCAGGCCTTCACCCCCGGCCGCTTCTGCGATTTCGGCGATTGGCTCGCTGATGTGTTGGGCGCCGTCACGTTTGTGACCGCGTATGTGCACTGGAACGCCGGCCGCCGGTGGCTGGAACATCGGGTGGTGGTGCGCGACGGCTTCAGGTTCCGCGTTGTTTTTCCGCCCTTTCCGCTGCCCCGCCTGAGCTGAGGCTCACCAACCGTTGACGCGCGTCCACTCGCCCACGACCTCGCGCGAAGCGGCGACCACGAAATAGCGGTCGTGGGCCGCCGCGGTCGGACAGGCGTGATTCGGCAGGATCCGCACGCGATCACCGATGCGGAACGCGCCGGCCAAGAGCGGGGTCGGACTCACCACCAGGCCGTGTTCCTGCCAGACTTTCGTCACGCGCAGACCGGGCTGCACCTGTCCGTCGAGATCGCACACGAAGCCAAAGCCTGCGTTCCTTTCGCCCGCCAGCACCGCGGTGGAAGAATCCTTCGAGAGCGCAAAGGCCCCGGCATCGATCAGAAACTCGTGGGGTCGATTGGCCGGCCGCCCGATGACCTCGGCGAGGACCGAAAGCGCAATGTCGTCCATCGCGCACGCACCGATGCCGGTCTGGAAGGCATCTCCCATCATGTAGACGCCGGCGCGGAGTTCCGTGATCCCGGCGAGGTCGACTCCCACGAGGGCAGTGGGGCTGGAGCCAAGACTGAGGATTTCGCTCTGGAACCCCGCGGCGTGCAAACGTGCGGCGGCCGTGCGCAAAGCATCCGTCTCGACTTGGGCGACGCGGGTAAACCCCTCGCGCGATCGTTCACCGTAGGATTGCCCGCCGTGCGTCGCCACGCCGGCAAAATTCGACCCGAGCAGGCGGGCGATCACCAACAACTCGCTGCTGTCTGGCAAGACACCCCCGCGGTGCTCCCCGCAATCGATCTCGATCACCGTGCGAAACGAAAGCCTCTCGCGACGAGCACAGTCGCGCACCGCCGCCGCCGCATCGGGATGGTCGACCATCGTGACCAGGCGCACCCCGGCCCGCATCAGGGCCACGGCGCGCGCCAATTTTCCCGGACCGAGACCGACCGCGTAAAAAATATCCCTCCAGCCGTGATGCGAAAAATACTCTGCCTCGCGCAGCGTCGAAACGGTGATCGGGCCGAAGGGCGTGGGCGAAGCCAGCCGGGCGATTTCCACGGACTTGGCCGTCTTCAGATGAGGCCGCAACCCAATGCCGCGTATCGAGAGCGCCGCGGCCATGCGGATCAAATTGCGCGCGAGCTTGCCCCGCTCCAGCACGAGACAGGGCGTGGACAATTGTTCCAGCGTCGGGAGGGGGCGTTGAGGGAAGGTGGAGCTCACAATTGCATCCAAGGGAGTTTGTCGAGGTCGACATTGCCGCCCGTGAGGATGATGCCCACCTTTTTCCCCTGCACATCGATTTTCCCTTCCCGCACCGCGGCGAACGGCACGGCGGAAGACGGTTCGATCAGGTTCCGCAATTGCTCCCACAGCGTGCGCATCGCCGTGACGATCGCTTCTTCGGTCACCGTCACGACATCATCCACGTGTTCGAGAATGAGAGGGAGGTTCTTTTCACCCGTCTCGTTGGTCCTCAGCCCGTCTGCGATGGTGGCGGGGGTGGCGATGGAAACGAGCCGGCGGGCGCGAAAGGACTGGGCGACGTCGTTGGCGAGTTC
>JAUXOH010000376.1 GCA_030682505.1 Candidatus Didemnitutus sp.
CAACGTGATGAGCAAAACAAACGCGTCGATGCAAAATATCAGGCATGCATAGATCCCGACCGGATTGAGAATCTTGCCCTCGAGCAGCCGCTCAATTTTGCCCACTGAAATCAAGAAGGAGTACCCCTTGGGCGACCGATACCTCGGGGCGGCGACTCATAATTGAGTGAATTTGCTGATATCTATCAGATGATTCGTTCATGCCTCCTCGCAAGAAGGTTTCTCAACAGAAAATCGCGAAAGACCTCGGGGTCTCCCAAGCACTCGTTTCCCTCGCGCTCAACGGGAGAAAAGAAGGAATCGGGGCCGAAACCTATCAGCGCATTTGGGAACATGCGATCAGCCTCGGATACCAGCCCAAGGGGATGCAATTTGAGCGGTCACCACGCGAAGCCCGCGTGCGCCAAGTCGGATTCATTCTCCGCGCCGGCTTGAATATCCACACCCAGGGAAGCTATTTTAATCACGTGTTGCACGGACTGCACACGGGATTGGCCGAGCGCGGGTTCGCGGCGGTTTTTATCGGCTCTGAGGATGCGTTGAGCAAGGAGCGCCTGCGCCAGTTTTTTCACACGGGGCACTCCCTGCAGGGGATCGTGCTGCTCGGCGAGGTCGGAGCCCCGTTCCTCAGCCACCTCCGGCAGCTCGAAAAGCGCATCGTGGCGGTTTCCGCCCGGCACACCGGTCACTGCCATTCGGTCGTGGGCAATGAACCGCACGCCTTGGAAGTCTTGGTGCAGCATCTCCACGAGCTGGGCCACACGCGGATCGGTTGGTTGGGCGGCAATGCCGGTCTCGGACGCCACGAATCGAGATACAGCGCTTATCTCGCGGCGTTGAAACTCGCGGGCCTGCAAGCCGATGAGCGCTATGCGGTCTTCCTGAAACAGGGCGATCGGGCCGAAGGTTCGGAAGCAATTCTCCGGCTGCTCCCGTTTGCTGAGCGGAAGGATTTCCCCACCGCGTTCATCACCTATAACCTGCACATGTCGATCGGCGCGACCCACGCTTTGATCCGGGCGGGCAAAACCGTCCCGGGTGACCTCAGCATCGCGGCGGCGGATTATTCCCCTCTGGCTCAACAGGAAGAACCGCGCATCACCGCAGCAGGTTGCGAAGCGGAGAAACTCGGCCGGGCCGCCGCCAAGCTTGCCCTCGATTCCACCGGAGATGACGACGAGAGTTTTCACGATCTGATCCTGCCCTCGCACCTGTTTGTGGGCCAATCCACCGGGCCAGCACGTCCGCCCGCCCGCTAAACGCATTCCGGTGCGCCAAATTCTTTGGGCTTGATTATTAATAATTATTAGTTCTCAAATCTTGCTGCCCCACCTCTCCTCCTCCCTCCATGACAGGATACGACTACGCCGTTCTCGGTTTCTATTTCACCTTCATGCTCGTGATCAGCTGGGTCTTCCGGCGCTTCATCACGAATGTCAGCGACTACTTCCGCAGCGGCGGCCAAGTGCTGTGGTGGATGGCCGGAGGCTCAGCCTTCATGGTGTCCTTCAGTGCCTGGACCTTCACGGGCGCCGCCAGCCGGGCCTATGGGGATGGGTGGCCGATTGCGGTCATTTACCTAGCCAATGCCATCGGATTTTTCGCTAACGCTGCTTGGTTCGGACCCAAACTGCGCCAGCTGCGTGTCATTACTTCAATGGAAGCGGTTCGCCAGCGCTTCGGCCGAACCAGCGAGCAAACATTCACTTGGATCACGCTGCCGCTGCAGATGTTGACCGCGGGCATCTGGCTCTACGGTTTGGGCGTCTTCTTCTCCGCGGCGTTCAACATCGACCTGATGCTCACCATCGCCGTCACCGGCGTTTCGGTCGTAATCATCTCTCTCGTGGGCGGAAGCTGGGCCGTGCTCGCGAGCGACTTCATCCAGGTTCTCATCCTCATGCCGGTAACCATCGTGACCACGTTTCTCGCGATCAGTCATGTGGGCGGGTGGTCGGTCGCGGTGGATCGGCTTTCCGAGACCTCGCTGAATCTCCAGAAACTGGCGACCGACGATTTCCTCCTCTTCTGGTGCGTCGCGATCCTTTTCAAGCAGTTCCTATCCACGAACAACATCAACGACGCCTCCCGCTACCTGTGCGTGAAGGACAGCAACCACGCCCGCAAGGCGGCGCTGCTGGCCGGCGTGCTCTTTCTGGGCGGAATCTTCATCTGGTTCATCCCCCCGATGCTGGCCACGATCACGCACCCGAACCTCGCGGAAACCTATCCCACCTTGAATTCGCCGTCGGAGGGTTCGTTCCTCGCGATGGCCCAGACGGTGTTTCCCGTGGGTATGGTTGGCCTCCTCGTGAGCGGGATCTTCGCGGCCACCATGTCGTCGATGGACTCCGGCCTGAACAAAAATGCCGGCGTCTTCATCAAGAACTTCTACCAGCCCATTTTGCGCCCCGGCGCCAGTGACCGGGAACTCCTCCGTGCCGGAAAATTAACCACGATCGTCCTCGGTGGCCTCGTCATCGCCGTGTCCGTTTTCTACAGCACGATCAAGAATCTCACGCTCTTCGAGCTGATGCTGAAGTTCCAGATCCTGGTCTCGACCCCCTACATCGTGCCCCGCGGGTTGGGTCTGTTGATCCGGCGGACGCCGGGCTGGACCGGTTGGTCCACGGTTCTGGTCT
>JAUXOH010000391.1 GCA_030682505.1 Candidatus Didemnitutus sp.
TGCTGCTCGGGTCCCTCGTTTTTGTTTTCTACCAGTTCGCGCCCACGCCGGTCTTCTTCAATCAGGCCGCCTGGGCCGCTCAGGTGCAAAGCGCCGCGGGCCCCGAGTTGCGCGCCCTCGAGGCGCGGTTCGAGGCCAACCACGCCGTCAAACAAACCGAGATCCGGACCTGGCTGCAGGCGCGCGAAGCGGGCGATGACGCCTCCACCCAAGCGGCCCGGGCGCGCGTGCTGCAACGTCACGCCGAGAGTGAACAGATCCGCACCGAGACGAAAGCCGCGCTGGTCCGCGCCGATTCGCGCATCAAGTCCAAGGATTCCGACTACGTCTTTATCACCTTCGTGCTCCAGCAAATGCCCCACGGACTGATCGGACTGCTCATTGCGGTGATTTTCGCCGCGGCCCTTTCCTCCACCGCGTCCGAACTCAATGCTCTCGGCGGCACCACCACCGTCGATCTCTACCGCCATGTCATCCGGCCGGATGAGAACGACGCGCACTACCTGAAGGTCTCGAAGACCTTCACCGCCCTGTGGGGAGCGATTGCAGTCGGGTTCGCGCTCTTTGCCCGCTTTGCCGACAACTTGATCGAGGCTGTCAATATCCTCGGTTCGATCTTCTACGGGGTCGTGCTCGGCATTTTTCTCGTGGCGTTCTTCCTGAAGCGCATCGGTGGCACCGCCGTGTTCTGGGCCGCGGTCGTTTCCCAGACGCTTGTCATCGCCCTCTACCTCAATCTGAGCATTGGCTACCTGTGGTATAATTTCATCGGCTGCGCCGCCTGTGTGCTCCTGAGTCTTTCCCTCCATCTCGTTCGTCCACGCGACCCGTCGTCCGCATCGGCATGAGCAACCTTCCGGTCATCTGCTTCGGCCAGCAACCGTGCGGCTTCTTCCCGCGCCGGTTTCTTTGGGCGAAGTTTCAAACCGCCCGCCGCGTGCGGCAGGAAATCGGCGGAGAGATCGTGTTTTTCTACCACGACAGCGACCACGACCCCCGGGAAACTCAGACCACGTTGCGCCAGCAGCGTACCGGTCGGCCGCAGACGTTCAATTTCACCTTCGTCAACAAACTGCAGCGCAAGTTTTCCCCGCTCTTCCTCAAGCGCATTCCGGCGGACTGGCAGGCCAACACCGCCCGGCAACTGGGCGCTTTCGTTGCCCCGGCGGCCGCCGGGGCCTTCAAGGCCGTGCGCGCCACCAACGTCGCCGACTTCTGCCTCGAGATGTACCGGTCCATGGGTCTGCTCGAGGGCGTTCGCGTCGTGCGTTCCAGTGATCCGGCCGTTCGCCGCGCCGCCTGTCCGGTGGTCGATTATTTCGTCGATGTCGCCCACGAGGCCGAAGTCGTCCGCGCCCGGTGGATGGACGGCCAGCTCAAACTCCACGAGGGCGGCGAGAGCTACCTCACTCTTCCCGCGACGGATTACACCCCCGCGCAGATCAGTCCGACTCGCGACAGCCGGTTGCGCTGGATGCAATCCGTGATTCAGTGCACACATTACATCGCCGGTGCGGGTGAACAGGCCTACCTTGACCAGTCCGAGGCACCCACGATCACTTTTCTTCCCCGCGACCCCATCGAACGTTCAGATGAAGCCTTCATCGAATTCCCCCACTAGCGCGCCGCTGCTTGTCTTCGGCGCCCACCCCGACGACATCGAATTCGGTGCCGGCGGCATCATTGCCCGCGAGACCCAGGCCGGCCGACCGGCCCACTTCGTGGTCTGTTCGCGGGGTGAATCCGGCACCAACGGCACCCCGGCCCAGCGCAGCCGCGAGGCCGAGGCCGCGGCCAAGGCCCTCGGCGCCACGCTCCAGTTCATCGAACTCGACGGGGATTCGCATCTCGAGCTGCGCAACGCCCACGCGCTGGTCCTGGCGACGATCATTCGCACGGTGCGTCCGGCCATGGTCCTCGCGCCGACGACCGTGCCCAATCAACACCCCGACCACTGGCGCCTCGGGCACTTGGTGCGCGATGCCACCCGTCTCGCCCGTTATGGCAACGTCGCCGAACTGAAGCAGCAAACCCCGCACGCGGTCGGCCAGCTCTTTTTCTACGCCGCTTCGCCCAGCGCCGAACCGACCGACATCACCGCGGTTGTGATCGATATCTCTCCTCCCGCCGTCATGGCCGCGTGGAAAGCCTCGATGGAGGCGCATGCCTCGCAACTCCGCACCCGCAACTACGTCGAGTTGCAACTCACCCGCGCGCGGATGCACGGTCTGAACGTCGGCGTCGCCCACGCGCAGCTCCTCTACCCGAACGATCCCCTGGTTTTTCATTCCTTGGCCGACCTCTCGCGCGGCACGCGCCGCTTTTGAGTGATGTCCGACCGTCCGCTTCGTCTCGCGATCACCTGCTACCCTTCCGTCGGCGGCAGCGGCATTTTGGCCTCTGAACTCGGGGAGGAACTCGCCGCCCGCGGTCACGAGATCCACTTCATCAGTTACGAGCAACCCTTCCGGATGCCCGAGGGTCCGCGCGTGTTTTTCCATCCGGTCAAGGTCAGCAGCTACGATCTGTTCAAATACCCCGACTACACCCTGCCGCTCTCGGTGAAGATGGCGGAGGTCAGTCGTGATCACTCGCTCGACCTGCTCCATGTGCACTATGCGGTGCCCCACGCCACCGCCGCCGTGCTCGCCCGCGCCATGCTGCACGAGGAACACCGGCTGCGCATCATCACGACCCTGCACGGCACCGACACGACCCTGCTCGGACGCGATCCCGGCTACGGCCCGGCCATCCGCCATGCGTTGGAAAACTCCGACGCGGTCACGACCGTTTCCCAGTTCATGCAGCGCGAAACGGTGCGCCTCCTCGGCGTGCAACGCCCGATCGAGGTCATTCATAATTTTTTCGAGCCCCATCGTTCGCAGCATCGCCGCGACGAGATGCGGACGGAGCTCGGTCTGCAGGAGGGCGAGGCCATGCTGCTCCACCTCTCCAACCTGCGGCCGCTCAAGCGCACCGACCTGATGCTCGATGCGGTGGCGCGGCTCAAGGGCCGCGTGCCCTTCAAGCTGGTGGTCCTCGCCGGGGCCGACTCCCGCGCGTTTGCGGCCGAAGTGAAGCGGCGCGGACTCGATAAGGAGATCGTGATTCGCGAACGCGTGTCCGAGATCGAGGAATACCTCGAGGCCGCCGACTTGGGGATCTTCACCTCCGAGGTGGAGAGCTTCTGCCTGAGCATCCTCGAACTGATGAGCATCGGTTGTCCCAGCGTGGCCTTTGCCGTGGGTGGCATCCCCGAGGTTTCGCTGTCCGGTGAAACCGGCCTGCTTGTTCCCTTCGGTGACGCGGCGGCGCTTGCGGCTGCCGCCGAGACCCTGTTGTTGAATCCTGATCAGCGCGCCGCCATGGGCCGCGCCGGTCGCGCGCGCGCCCGGCAGCATTTTTCCGCCGCAACCATCGTGCCGCAATACGAGGCACTCTACCGCCGCGTGGTGGCATCGGCGCGGTAGTGCCCGCGAAACGGCGGGATGGAAAAGCCTCTCGGCTGCTCTGGCATTGCCTCCCGGGGAGAGCCCGGCCTTGATCGGGCACCGTCCGTGTATGATCGCTTTCGCTTCCCTCCGGCCCCGCACGTTTTGTCTCTGGCTCCATTTCGCTAGCACCGCCGCGCTTCGCGCCGCGGAATCGACTCCCGCCGCGACGCCGCCGGAACTGGCGGAACAACTCTCGGCGTTC
>JAUXOH010000399.1 GCA_030682505.1 Candidatus Didemnitutus sp.
GCAGGAGAACGGCGGCGATGCTGGCCACGGGCAGAAAATTGATCAGCGGCGAGACAAAGAGCAGCGCCAGCAGCACGACTCCGCTGCTCATCGCGGCCGCGAGCTGCGTGCGCGCGCCGGCTTGGAAGTTCGTTCCGCTGCGGGCAAACGAGGCCGAGCCCGGCATCGCGCCGAAAAGACTGTTCGCCACATTTGCGGCGCCCATGGAAATCAATTCCTGGTTGGCATCCACCCGTTGACCCGAGCGCGTGGCGAGCGTCTTGGAAATCGAGATCGATTCCAACATGCCGAGGAGTGCGAGCGCGAAGGCCGCGCTCAGAAACGCCGGCACGACCGTGACATCCGTCGCGCCGAGGGGCATGCCGACAAAGGAGGGAATCCCGACCGACAAGGCACCTTCGCTCGCAATCGTGCGGATGCCCAATTCCGAAAGCCGCATCGCTTGGGTAAGCACGGCCACCAATGCCAGGCCGATGAATTCGGCCGGAGCCCTCGGCCAAAAACGCTCGATCGCCTCGAAGAGCAGAATCGTGAGCAGTCCCATCGCGGCGCCGTAGGGGAGAAAATCGCCGTGCAGCACCTGCACGACCGAATCAAGCAAGCTGCGGAAAAGCCCCGAACTGCGGTCCACTTCCAACACCCCCAACAAGTACGGCAGCTGGTTGGCAATCAAGAGCACGGCAATCGCCGTGCCGTAGCCAATGACCACCGAGCGGGAGATGAACTGGGTCAAATCCCCCATTTGCGCCAGACCCGCCGACAATTGGATAACCCCGATCATCAAGGCCAGAAGCAGCGCAATTTGCGCCGGTTCCAGCGCTAAACCGGAAAATGAATAGATTGTCGCCGCCAGGACAATGCTCAGCGAGTTGGTCGGTCCGAAAACCAAGTGATGCGACGAGGTGAAGAGCGCCGCCACGAAGCCACCCACCACCACCGACATGACCACCATCAGCGGCGGCAAACCGGCGATCAGCGCAAAGCCGATCGCCTGCGGGATCGACACCATCGCCACCGTCGCCGCCGCCGTCAGGTCATATCGCCAGTTCTCGCGGCGATAATGCCGCAACTCCGCCCAAATCGGCAACCGATCGATCAGCCACCGCTTCGCCGTCACGCTGCCTTGCTCCAGAATGCCGGGTTCGGGTTGTGGATGATCGTCCGCCACTACGTGCGCGTTCTCACAGGGTGACGCCGATTCGTTCCATCACGCGCGCGAGGTCGTCATTGCCGTGATATTCGATGATGATGCGGCCTTGCTTGGGAGAATGGCGGAGGGTCACGCGAGCACCGAGGTGCGACGTGAGCTTCTTTTCAATGTCGGTCAGGGCGGTCGCATCAGCAGCCGGCATCCGGCGCTTTTTGCCCGGCCCGCTGCTGCGCCGATGCTGCACGATTTCCTCCAGCGAACGCACGCTCAGGTCGCCCTCGATCGCGCGCCGCGCCAGCACCAGCCGCTCGGCCCCGTTTTCGACGCCGAGCAGCACCTTGGCGTGGCCGGTGCTGAGCATCGCCTTGCTGACGTAGCCCTGAATTTCAGTTTCGAGGGCGAGCAGGCGCAACGAATTGGCCACGGTGGCGCGACCCTTGCCGACCCGTTGGGCGGCGGCGTCCTGCGTGAGATCAAAATCGCGAATGAGGCTGGCGTAACCGTGCGCCTCTTCGATCGGATTGAGGTCCGCGCGCTGCAAATTCTCAATCATCGCCAGCGACGCGGACGAGGCGTCACTGGCGGTCATGACGCGGGCGGGAATGGACTTGAGCTTGAGCTGTTGGAATGCGCGCCACCGGCGTTCACCGGCGATCAATTGAAACCGATCGCCCACAGCCCGCACCACGATCGGCTGCAGCAGACCTTCCGCCCGGATGCTGTCGGCCAGATCGTTGAGGAGTTGCGCATCGATCGCCTTGCGCGGCTGATAGGGATTCGGCTCCACGAGATGAACCGGGACCTCGCGATAACCCGGCAAACCGTCCGGAGGCGTGGCCGCGGCCGGGGAACCGGGGACCGGCTTGGTCGTCTGCGTGCCACTGGCGATCAGGGCGCCAAGGCCACGACCGAGGCGGGAAGGAGGATGCTTTGCCATGTTACTTGCGTTGAGGGATGAAGAGAGTTTGCCCCACTTGAATACTGCGGGGGTCGGAGATCTTGTTCGCGTTGGTGATGTCCTGCACACTCGCGCCGTGTTTCTGCGCGATGCCCGAGAGGGTATCGCCGCTCGCGACGGTATAGTTCACGCCCTGTTTGGGAAAGTCGTTGTTGAACTGCGTCTGGACCGCCGGACGGGTGGACTGGTTCTTGGCCAAGGCATCCAGCGCGGCATTGGTCTGCTTGCCCATGCGCTCGAGTTGCCCGGCGACCTGTTGCAGGACATCGCGTTTCTGGTCGGCCAAGGCACTTTGCATCGACCGGTTTATGTCGGTGATCGACTTGTTGAGCTGCTCGATCGTCACGTAGCTCTGGTTGGCCTTGGCCTGCAGGCTGGAATTCTCCCGGTTGAGTTGCTCGACGGTCAGATTCAATTCACCGACCCGTTGCGTCAGCAAGCGCACGTCCTCACGCAGGCTCGCGAGTTCAAAGGCCAGGTTATTCGCGGGTTGACCCGGGGCCGCCAGGCCAGCCGTCAGAAAACCTCCAAGCAGAATCCAATGTCGCATAGGGCGAGCTTGGGAAGAACGGGCCCAAAAACAAGCGAAGACCCGTCAGTTTTTTGGGCGCGGAAAAGGGTGTGCCGCTTCGAGGGTCGGCAACGGTCGTGACGGCAGCCGGGTGCCCGCCGACACCGGCATGCCTCGCCCGAATTCCGCAGCGGAAAGCATCTTGCCCCCGGGCCGTTGCAACCGGCGGAGGCGCAGAATTCCCTCCCCTGTCGCCACCAAGAGTCCGTCCGCCTCGTCGCCCACCACTGTGCCGGGCGTGAGCCCGACGGGAGCAAAAGTTCCCCCTTCCGTAGCTCGCCAGACGTCGGCCAGGCCCAACTTGATCGTCAGCCCGTTGATTTCCGTCGTGCATCCCGGCCAGGGCATCAGCCCGTTGATGTGGGCAGCCAGCTCCTCCGCCGGACGGGCAAAATCCACCGCTCCGTCCGACTTTTCCAAACGGCGGCAATAGGTCGCGCCGGCGTGATCCTGATCGACAAACTCCATCGTCCCCTCCGCGATTCGCGGCAGGGAACGGCGCAGCAAGGGCACGCAGGCGGCCGCGATCTTCTGCTCAATTTCCTTGGCCGTGTCGAGCGGTGCGATCGGCACGCGTTCGACGTCGCCCACGGGGCCGGCGTCCAAGGCCAAGACCATGCGCATCAGGGCCACCCCGGTTTCCTTTTCGCCCCGGGCGACCGCAGTCTGGATCGGGGACGCGCCACGGAACTTCGGCAGCAACGAGGCGTGCAGATTCACCGTGCCGAGCCGCGGCGTCTCAATGACCGGTTGCCGGAGAATATGGCCGTAGGCCATGACGAGCGACAGATCGGTGGCGTAGCTGGCCAGCAACGCCCGGCTTTCGTCGGAAAATTTCTCGGGCTGATGCACGGGGAGACCGTGCGCCTGCGCCCAAACCTTGATTGCGTTCGGCTGCACCTGTTGGCCACGGCCCACGGCTCGATCAGGTTGCGTGAACACCGCCACCAACCGAACCGGACCACTCTCCTCGCCCGCCAGCCAATTGAGCGCGGGAAGGGCGATTTCGTCCGAACCCATGAAGACAATCCTAAGCATGGGCGAATCGACGCGGGCGGGGAATTGGCACGTGGCCGCTCATGGTGAAATCAATCGTCGAGAAAATCAGGCTTCTCGTCGAACACGTCTTTCGCCGCTTCGGCGGCGGCGGCATTGCGCTTGGCCCCGGCCCGGCTCAGGCGTTCGTCAATCGTGATCTTCTTCTTGCCGACCAGATCGAAGTGAATCGGGCAGCCGGCGAGATCGAACTTTTCCACCAGGCCGTTCTCGAGGTAGCGCCGGTAACTTTCCGTGAGTTTTTCTTCGCGGTTGCAGAAAATCTTGATCCGAAAGGGACGATTGCCCGTCTGCGTGGCGTAGTAGGCCCGGAAGCGTTGCCCGCCGACCGATGGCGGTGGATTGCGATCCGTGAGGTCGACCACCGCTTGGTTGAGCTTCGCGGTCGGGATCTTGCGCCCGAGCCGCTCATCGAGGGCCCGCGCCGCCTTGAGCATGCGCTCGATATCGTCGCCCGTGAGCGCCGAGACGAACATCACCGGGGCACCGGGAGTGAAGAAGAGGTGCTCGTAGAGTGCCTTTTCGAACTTCTCCCGGAAATCGCGCTCGCTCTTGAATTGCTTGAGTTCACCGCGGCGGATCGCGGCGTGGACCAAATCCCACTTGTTGACGACCAGCACGATCGGCCGACTGGCCTTGATGATCTCACCCGCGATGGCCTTGTCCTGCTGCGTCACGCCATCCATCGCGTCGAGCACCATGAAGGCGACCTCGGACTGATGGATCGCATCGAGTGAGCGCACCCGCGAAAAATACTCCACCGAGGACGAGAGTTTCGTGGCGGCGCGAATGCCTGCCGTATCAATCAGCCGGAAGGGCCAGATTTGTTTGTCCCGCGCGCGGTAGTCGAAGGTGATCTCGACCGAATCGCGGGTCGTGCCGGGCAGATCGGAAACGATGAGCCGGTCATTCTTGAGCAGGCGGTTGCTGAGCGAGGACTTGCCGACATTGGGGCGGCCGACGAAGCAAATGGTCAGGCGCTTGTCCTTGGGGTCCACTTCCTCCGCGTCTTCCGGAGGAAAACTGGCGAGCATGGCAATGCGCAGCTCCGCCTCGCCGTTG
>JAUXOH010000400.1 GCA_030682505.1 Candidatus Didemnitutus sp.
GGAATCTGCCCGGCCGCACGGAACCAAAAACGCAGGGTCGGACTCTTCGCCAAGCCGGCGAAGGCGACGAACCGGATCGGCCGCGGGGAGGCAATCTGCAACACCACGGCATCGACGTAGGAAAGGTGGTTGCAGATCAGCAGCGCGCCGGTCGGCGGAATGTTCTCCACGCCGCGGGTCTTCACCCGGTAGAAGATCGGACCAAAGAAACGCATCACCGTGCACACCGTCTGATTTGGCAAATGCCACAGGGCATAGGCCACCATTGCCAGGGTGATGCCTGCGAGGACGAGAAATTGCCCCGACGTGGACCACGCGAGCATGTCGTCCGCGGCGAAGGCCCAATAAAGCCCGGCCGCGCCGAGACCGACCGCGCTGTCGAGCAGGCTGACGCCCGCGAGGATCCGGCCCCGGCGCTGGTCACCCGCCCGGTGCTGCACAAAGGCGTAGAGGGGCACCAGGAAAAGGCCCGACGCGAAACCCGCGTAGATCAGCAGCGCCGTGAACGAGCCCGTGCCCGGGGTGGTGATGCTGAGCGCGAGCAGCGCGCCACCGAGCATGAGGCCGCCAATCGGACCGAGGCCCATTTCAATGCCGCGCCGCGAGAAGAGACCGGCGGCCAGCGTGCCAAGCATGGTGCCGATGCCGACTTGCAACATCATCAGTCCCGCCACCGCACCCGTGCTGGGTCCGCCCGCCACCTGTTCAAAGGCCACCTGCGGAATCAGCGCCGTCACATAGCCGCCGACGCCATAAAAGAAACAAATGCCCATCGTCGTGCGCCACAGCGGAGCATCGCGCCACACCTCGGCCACGTCGGTGAAATGACTGAACCACAAACTCCACCGGAAGGGCTTCGGCGACTGTGCCGGCGTGGCGGCGGCAAATTGAAAGAGGGTCCACGCCACCACGGACAGCACGCCAAGCACGACCCCGGTGTTGAGTGCTGCCTGCCACGGGTCACCACTCAGCGTGAACCAGTGGGAGAACATCAACCCACCGGCAAAGGAACCGACCAAAATCGCCGTGATGGTGAACATCTCCATGTAACCGACGATGCGGGAGAGTCGTTCGGGCCCGACGTACTCCAGGATGATGCCGCGCTTCGCCGGGGCGAGGATGGCCGTCTGCACCGAGAGCAGGAAGAAACAGGCCAGCGCGCCCCGGAAGGACTGGAACCACACCGCCCCGAGGAGCAGGCCCATCACCGCGATCTGGAGGATCAGGGCGGCGTTGAGGACGTTGCGCTTGGAAAAACGATCGGACATCCACCCGCAGACCGGGCCGAAGAGGATATAGGGGACGACCAACAGCGCGGCGATGAGCGCGATGACCACCTTGGCATCCCAGCCCTCCACCCGGGCCAGTTGCTGGGCGAGGGCCATCAGCATGAACTTGGCCGCGCAGTCGTTGAAGGTCACCTGAGCTTGGGCACCCATCAGGGCTGCCAGCGAGAAACGGGGGGATTTCATGCGAGAGGTGAGCGACAGCCTGAGTGAAGCAACCCGGCCCGGGCAAGCCTTGCCGCCGGGTTCAGGGAGATTTCTTCCACTTCCGCAAGTCGCGCACGAGCGTCCCGAACCCAAAGGGAAAATCATTCTCCAGCCGCCGCACGTCACCGCGATGCCGGTGGACTTCCTCGACGGCGCGCCGGATCTGCAGGGGCAGGTTTGGTCGCGTGGTGCCGTAGACCCGCGCTTTCAGGTCGCGCCGCGAGTAGGGCGGTTGCCCGGAGGCCTGACCGGCGATCCATGCCTCCTCCGTCACACTGGGTTCGCGGCCGCACAACAGCCACGCCTCGATCGCGGGCACGGCGAGTCCGGCGGCGCGCAACGGGCCGGTGGTGCCGCGGGCGGAGGGCGGGAGATTTTTCAATGTCCGCCGGAAGACTGCGCGCAGGCGGCACAGGCGGCAGAGCGGGTGATGATAGCCCGGTGCCTCGTGCTCCGCCGTGTGCACGGGCGAGTCGTCGGAATCGACCACAACGACGATGCCGTGGGCGTCGGTGTGAAAATGCAAATGCCGCAGGATCGACGGCAGGACCTGCTCCACCGACGGCCATCCTCTCGCCCGCAGGGTGGGTGCGACCAGCTGCAGGGGTTCCTGCACGACATAGCCCACCAGCACGCGCAAGGCCGCTTCATCGCCCGGAGATTCGCTCAGAATGGCGAGCTTCATGCCTCGTCCGGGGTGCCGCCGAGGATGCCGCTATACCAGAGGTCACCGAGGCTGGACTCACCGAGCAACTCGCGCAGGTCGGTGCGGTCCGACAGTCGTTCGAAGGTCGCTCCACGTCCGATCTTATTCGCGAGGACGACCTCCTCGGGGTGATCCTTGAACAGATCCAGCAAGTAGGGCGAATGCGTCGTGGTGATCACCTGCACGGGCGCGCGGATTTCCCCGCAGTCCGCCGGGTAACTCAGCCGATAAAGCGCATCCCGGATTTCCCGCAGCATCCGTGGATGCACGCCGCGATCCGCTTCTTCCAGGCACACGATGCCCGGCGGATTCGGCGCCAGCGAAAGCGTCAGGATCGCCAGCACATGAAGGGTTCCCTGCGAAAGACTCTCCGCGGTGATGCTCTGGCCATTGAGGCGCGCGTGCAACTCGACGCGGTCGCCGCCGACCTCGTGAAATTCCAAGCCATCGAATTCCGGCATGAGGCGGCGAAACTCCGCCATGAGCCGCTGCAGCGCCGCGGGTTGGCTCAGCTGCCAGTGATGGAGCACCGCGGCGAGATTGCCGCCGTTGGCAGCAAGTTCCCTCCCCTCCGACCGCTTGGCCGGCTGGGCCATCGCGGAGTGGTCGAAAAGGAAACCGCGAATCGAGCCCAGACGCTCCCGGAGCTGCTCCCACTGCCCCGCCCCTTCCGGCCCCGGCGGATGCGCAATCACCAAGGTGTCGCAGGCCAGGTTGTCCTGCGCACACGCCGCCTGCACGCGCACCGCTTCATACGGGGGTGTAAAAGTAAATTCGATCCGCGGTCCGCCCGCCAACGGCTCGCGCAGCTCGGGGGTCTGGGCCGACGGCTGCCCGGCCAGCGTCCGCAAACGCAACAGCGCTTCGATCAAGCTGGTCTTGCCCGATCCATTGGGTCCGATCAGCAAATTGAACGGCTCCAAGCGCACGGAGGACGATCGCAGCGCCTTGAAATTGGAAAACTGGACCCGGGCAATCACGCGTCCAGTCCTAGTCCGCCCCCCGGAGAAGCACCAGCATGGAGTGACGCACCGCCGGGCTCAGTGATGGGCGTGTCCCGCGGTGCCCGCGGCGCGGGCTTTCTGGTATTCTTCGACGAGCTTCTTTTCCTGGTCCGGGGCCATTTCCTTGTAGTGGCTGAACTTTTCGGAATAGAGCCCGCGGCCTCCGGTGAGGGAACGCAGTGCGGTGCCGTAGTGATTGAGCTGCGCGGCCGGAACCTCCGCCCGGACCACTTGCAGGCGACCGGCCACGTCCATGCCTAGGATGTGTCCCCCGCGGCCGGACAAATCTCCAACCACGCGGCCGACAAACTCCTCGGGCATCTTGATTTCGAGTTGGTGAATGGGTTCCAGCACGACCGGCCGTGAACTCTGGACCGCCTCGCGGAAGGCGAAGTAGCCCGCGATTTGAAACGCAATGTCCTTGGAGTCCACTGGGTGCATCTTGCCGCCGTAGAAATCGATCTGCACATCCGTCACGCGGAAGCCCGCGTGGATGCCCTCGTTGGCAGCAGCGCGCAGTCCTTTCTCCACCGACGGCACGAAGACGCGGTCGACATCCTGACCGACGAGCGATTGCGAGAAGACAATACCGCTGTCCCGCGCCCCCGGCGTGATGCGCAGCCACACCTCGGCGAACTGGCCGGCGCCACCGGTCTGCTTCTTGTGCCGGTAGCGGGCTTCGCCTTTCGACCGGATCGTTTCCCGGTAGCGGATCTTGGGCGGCTCGAGCGAGACATCGACCTTGTAGCGCCGCTTGAGCCGCTCGAAGAGCACATCCAAGTGCAGTTCGCCCTGCGCGGAGATGATGAACTGATGCAGCTCGGAATCGGTGTGGTAGCTGAACGCCGGATCCTCTTCGTGCAGCGCCGCGAGTCCCGTGGCCAAGCGGTCCTCGTCGCCGGGCGCATTGAGTTTCAACCCCGCGTGGGTATAAGGCGTTGGGTAGTCGGGCTTGTCCAGGGCCACCGGGTGGCGGGCCTCGCAGAGCGTATTGCCCGTGTGGGTGTCGCGCAGTTTTACCGCTGCCCCCATGTCCCCCGCCGTCAATTCCTCCACCGACGTGCGCAGCTTGCCATTGAGCCGGTAGAGTTGGCCGATGCGCTCCACCACGCGTCGGCCGCTGTTGTACAATTCCGTCCCCGTGCGCACCGCACCGGAATAGACGCGGAAGATCGACAGGTCTCCGCTCTGGGGATCAGTGAGGGTCTTGAAGACGTAGGCCACCGGGTCTTTGCCGTCGAGACGAACCAGCACCGGGGCATCGGTTTCGGTGGCCACGGCGCCGACGGTCCGGCGATCCTCAGGCGATGAGCCGTATTTGCCAATGAAGTCCATCAGACGGGCCACCCCCACGTTGGTTTCTCCCGAGGTGCAGAGCAGCGGAATGAACACCTGCTTCTGCACCGCCGGGTGGATGCCGGTGCGCATGACCTCGTCGGAAAGGCCTCCCTCGTCGAAAAATTTCTGCAGCAGCGTGTCGTCGCTCTCGGCGATGTGCTCGATGAGCTCCTTGTGCAGCGCCTCGACCTTGTCCTTCCACTCCCCGGCGGCGGCCTCCTCGGTGTATTTGCCGGACCGGTCCGTGGCGTAGCTGACCACCTCGTTGCGCATCACATCCAGCACTTGATGAAAGCCCGGACCGGAATCAACCGGCCATTGCATCGGAAACACCTGCGGGCCGAAATGCTCGCGAATCTCGGCCAGCGTCTGGTCGAAGTCGCACTTCTCCTTGTCGAGCGCATTGAGCACCAGCACGCGCGGGATGCCGAGCTGTCCGGCATAGTCCCACATCAACTCGGTACCGACACCGATGCCGTGACCCGCATGAATGACGACAATCGCAAAGTCGGCCACGCGCAGGGCATTGATCGCCTCGCTCGAGAAATCGAGGTAACCCGGGGTGTCGATAAAATTGAAACGCCGCCCCTGCCATTCGCAGTTGAGCGGCGTTCCGTGAATCGAAATGCGCCGTTGTTGTTCGCCCACATGGTAGTCCGCCACGGTGCTACCTTGGGCGATGCTGCCCATGCGGTGGATGGCGCCGCCGCAGAGCAGCATGGCTTCAGCGAGCATGGTCTTGCCCGCACTGGCGTGTCCCACGATGGCGAAGTTCCTGATGTCGCCCGGTCGATTGCCGTTCATAGATTGAGTCTCCGTTGAAGGTTCGGCCCGCCCACCCCGGGCACGCCGTTGGGTTTGTGGCCCGAGCGTAGCCAAGTGCTCCCGTCGGTAAAGCCCCTTCCCGCCGCATTCCTTGGCGGAGTCTAACCGTCAATTTCCCGGCGGGAAAAAATCGGTGAGTTTCGACTCCGCCAGTTTCACGAACAACGCGGACGGATTTGGCCGGCTGAGCGTGCCGCGAATCGTCGAGGGGTCCTTCATGCGGGCGTAGCCCAACTCGTCCTTGGTGCCATCGAGCGCCCGCAGCCGGGCGAGCGCGTTTTCGACCTTGCCGCGCGCGCCCAGCTGGTAGGTCAACTCGAGCGGGAGATCGAACACGGACTTGCCCGCGACATGCGTGAGCGTGCCTTGGGCGGTCAACCGCACTTCCGGGGAGAGCAGACTCAGCTCCTCGACTTTGAGATTCAGATTTTCGTCCCGTTGCACGCGAACCAGCAGTTGGTCGAACGGCAGTTCGCCCAAGGCTTGGGCGAGTTGATCGATTTGATAGGCCTGTCCGGCAACTTTCTCGGCGGTTTCCTTCACCTTGCTCGTGCCGAACAGTGACCCGAGGGCGGCGCCCAATTCGACCGCCCGCGTCGCGGTGGAAATCCGGTCCGACGTGCGGCGCAATCCGCGGAAGACTCCCTGCCGGCTGGACAACTGCAACTGGCCGCGCAGGCGCTCGATCGTGTGATCCAGCGTGCTGCCATTCCCGTTGAACGTGCCCGTCACCGCAAAGATTCCTTCCACCGTCGGTGGCCGTTC
>JAUXOH010000409.1 GCA_030682505.1 Candidatus Didemnitutus sp.
ACGCAATTCTGCGACGATCACAGCCTGCCCATGGCCGACCGGCTCGAACTCTTCGCCCGTGTCTGTGTCGCGCTGCAGCATGCCCACCAGAAGGGGATCATCCACCGCGACCTGAAGCCCTCCAATATCCTGGTGGCCCAACACGCCGGCGTGCCGTCCCCCAAAGTGATCGATTTCGGCATCGCCAAGGCCACGCAGGGTCGCCTCAGCGAACAGGCGTTGCTCACCGGTCTCGATCAATTCATCGGCACCCCCGCCTACATGAGTCCCGAGCAGGCGGAGCTGCGCGACCTCGACATCGACACGCGCAGCGACGTCTACTCGCTCGGGGTCCTGCTCTACGAACTCCTCACCGGGCGTCCACCCTATGATCCGCAATCCCTCGTGCGGGCGGGCATCCAGGAAATCCGCCGCATCATCCGCGAGGTCGAGCCTCCCCGCCCTTCCACCCGGGTGTTGACCTTGGCCGACGCGGATCGTGCCACCGTCGCACGTCTGCGGAGCGCCGCCCCCGGCCAGCTCACCTCGGTGCTGCAGGGCGATTTGGACTGGATCGTGATGCGTTGCCTGGAAAAGGACCGCTCCCGGCGCTATGGCACCGCGCACGAGCTCGCCGACGACGTCCGCCGGCACTTGCGCCAGGAACCGGTCGTGGCTCGCCCACCCACCCGACTTTACCGGGCGCAGCGCTTTGTGGCGCGAAACCGACTCGCCTGCGCGAGCACCGTTGCCATCGCGCTGGCCCTGATTCTCGGCACCATCATCAGCGTGCACCAAGCCCTGCGCGCCACCAAGGCAGAGCAGGTGGCCCGCACGGAACGCGACACCGCCCGGAACGCGGAACGCGCCGAGGCGTTGGCCCGGGCCGATGCCCAGCGGCGTCAGGAGCAAGCGGAGGATTTGCTCACCTTCATGCTCGGCGATTTTCGCACCGAGCTGAAGAAGATCGGCCGGCTTCAGCTGCTCGACAACGTCGGGGAGAAGGCGTTGGCCCATTTTGCCGCCCTCAATCCCCGTGACCTCACCGACACCGCACTCGCCCGCCAAGCGAAGGCGCTCACCCAGATCGGAGAGACCCGCATGGACCAGGCCCGCTTTGCCGAGGCCACGACCGCTTTTACAACGGCCTATGATCGCGCCGCCGCCCTCGCCGCCCGGCATCCGCAGGATGGCGACATGCTCTTTGAACGTGCCCAGGCGGAATTCTGGCTCGGCTTTGTCGCGCGACGGCGCGGGGAATTTTCCACCGCGCGCGACTGGCTCGCCCGTTATCGGGACACCGCGCTCGAGCTCGTGGCCCTCGAGGGCGAGACTTGGCGTGCCCGGCAGGAGTTGAACTCAGGGCACCACAATCTCGCCGTGCTGGATTTCGATGGCGGCAACCTCACGGCGGCCCGCGATGGTTTTCGCGCCGAGCGGATCGTGGTGGAGGCAATGCTCGCCGCCCGTCCGGACGACATCGATTTGCTCTCGCGATTGGCGGACATCGCCTCGTGGCTGGGCAGCGTGGCGGAACGCGACGGTCAATACGCGGAGGCCAGTGCGCGCTTTGCCGAGATGTCCGTGCGCTATCGTGAACTGTCCGCCTTGGAACCGGCCGTGGCACGCTGGCAGTTGGAGTTGGCGCGCAGCGCAACCTTTGCCGGAAACATCGCCGGCCTGCAGGGCCGCCGGGACGAGGCCCGCGCCGCCTACCTGCTCGCGGGCGCCCGGTTCGACCCGCTCGTGGCGCAGGATCCGAAGAACCGCCTGTGGTTGGTCGGCGCGCTGAACCTGCAGTTGCAGCAGGCAGCGCTGCAGCTCGCGGGAGAATCGCCGACCGCGGTGGCGACATTGCTGGAGCAACTGACGGAGCAACTCGCGGACTTGGTGGCCGCCGAGCCTTCATCGCGGGGCTTCAATCGTTTGCTGGCCGCGGCGTGGCGGCTGGAAGGCCGCCGACGCTTCATCGCCGGACTCGCCGACGCCGACAGAGCGGTCGCCCAGGCCCTGACCTTGGGCGAGACCCTGATCGCCAACGACCGCGCCGACCGCTGGGATTTCAGCGACTATGCGCAGGCCTGCCTTCTCGCCGGTCGCATCGCGTTCGCCAGCGACCGGCTGGACGAGGCGCGCGGGCACTGGACCCGGGCTGTTGCCGTACTCGCGCCACACATGAAGGATTCCAACGACTGGCGCATCCTCGATCCCGGCGCCCAGGCCTTCGAACTCCTCGGCCAGCGAGACGCGGCGCGCGGACCAGCCACTCGCCTCCGGAACTTTGGTTATCAATCCCTCGACCCTTTGGCGGCGTCCACCTTGGATGCCGCTTGTTCGCCAGTCACCTCAACCCATAAATAAAGGCCCGATCCCCATGCCCACCGCACCGACCTCCGCCACGCTCGTCCTCTCCTCCATCACTTTCCAGCCCTGGTCCCCCGGCAATTACTGTACCGCGCAGATGGCGCTCGCGGCACCCGTATCGGGATTTTCGCTTCACGGTGAAACTCTCACTGTCAGCACGGCTGCTGGCGTCGCGACCACCCTCGTCTTTCAACTGCCGGATCCGGGATATGTTCTGCTCGGTGTCGCCTTCAATCCAGATTTGGCCGGAACACCGAAAGGGCGGCAGGAATTTCCGCTCGTCGCGATTTCGCGAGCATTGCCCATGAGCCAGTTGACCCTGACCGACGCCGGCCTCGGGCTGTTCAATGGGCAGGCCTTCAACTACGTGATCATCATTCAGCAGATCTCCAGCGGTGCCATCGGACTGATCGATCCGGTCATCATCAACGAGCCCGAGACCTGAGCCACGGGTTGCCGGCAGGCTCCGGAGGAAACCCCTCGGTCGCGCTACGGCGCGAGACTTCTTCCCCGCTTTGGCCCCTCGGCCAGGCGGGGATTTTTTGTGCCGGCGCGGCCCGTGGTGGTTCCAGAACGGACACCGGCGGAAAATTTCACGAAAAATTTGCCCGGCCATGGCACTTCCGGGCCGGTCGCTGCGCATTGAGAAACGGCAAGGCATACCCGTCACCCTCCAACGACTTGCGATCTCTTCCTATGAACGTGCAAAAAATCGACTTTCCCGCCACCGGCAGCATCCAAACTTTCGTCGTGCCCGCCACCGGGGTCTATTTGATCGAGGCTGCGGGTGCCCAAGGCGGGTCGGACGTCGCCGCCGGCGGCAAAGGCGCGCGGCTCGAAGGAAAATTCTACCTGACCGAAGGCGAGATCTTGCAGATCATCGTGGGCCAGCAAGGCCGGAGCGGGACGGTGGTCGGCGAGCAGTCCGCGGGAGGTGGTGGTGGTTCTTTCGTTTGGAAAGGTATCGGACAGAAATTTCTTCCCAACGAAGCGGTGACTGACAGTCTTGCCCCCTTGGCGCGCAAGAGTGCCCGGCTGGTGCCGGTGCCGCCTTTGCTGGTGGCCGGTGGTGGTGGCGGTGGCCATGGCAGCGACGGCCTCGTCACGACCTCTGCCGCCAATGGAGCGGCATCCGGCGGCCGCAACGGACACGGTGGAGCTGCCTT
>JAUXOH010000411.1 GCA_030682505.1 Candidatus Didemnitutus sp.
CAACCAGCACGCCCGGCTCCGGCACGTGGGCCGCCCGCCATGCCACGGCCCGCGCCTCGAGCTCGCGGAAGGTGGCTGTGCGTTCATCGCCGGCCTGCACGATCGCGCGCGCAGTGCCGTGGCGGCGCAAAGTTTTCCTCCAGACCCCCAACAGCCGGCGGTTCATTTTCTCCTCCCCAGTCCGGCCAGAAGCTCAAGCTGGA
This sequence comes from Candidatus Didemnitutus sp., assembly GCA_030682505.1. Lineage (GTDB taxonomy): Bacteria > Verrucomicrobiota > Verrucomicrobiia > Opitutales > Opitutaceae > Didemnitutus. The sequence continues at coordinate 204 of JAUXOH010000411.1, forward strand.
TGGCGAGCAGCGCGACCAGCACCATCAGGGCGACGGTTGCACCGAGGGCGCGCACCACCGGGATCCCGCTCATCGCCAGCACCCCGAAGGCGGCCGCGGTCGTCAGCGCTGACATCCGCACCGATACCGGCGGCGGCTCGCTCCGGTAGGCCGAGGTGGCGGAGAAGATCGAGTAGTTGTGGGTCAGGCAGACGCCGAGAAAGGCACCGAGCAAATGAAACAGGTTGAGCGGCAGGCCGAGCCAGCCGAACCATCCGAAAAGTCCAAGGCAGGCCCCGCACGGGATGGCGAAGATCCGCGCGCCGTCCCGCCAACCATACGAAAGAAAGACTCCGGTCCCGACAATCGCGAGGCCCGTCAGGCTCAGCCACAGGGCGGATTGCCGGTAACGGCTGAACACCCGGTTGAGCGACTGGAGCTGGCCGGTGCTCACGGTGTGCAGGTCGGCTGGCGGCGCGATCGTGGGCGCCGCGCGGGCAATGGTGACAAACCAACTCAGGGGACGGCCCGCATGCAGCAGCAGGCCGACCGGTCCGGTGAGTTTCGCCTGCAGGGCCGCGAGGGCGGCGTCGAGATCGGCGGCCCGCGCTCCCGTGATTTGCCGGTCATAGGTTTCGAAGAAAGGAGCAAAGGCCTCGTCAGCGAAACCCGCCGTGACCAACGCGGCGCGTAGTTGCCCGGGAAATTCCGGATGCTCCTGTCCAAACCGCACGGCCGCCGCGTGCGCCGTGGCCGTCGGCACGACGGTGCCCAGCCCGACCGTCCGGGTGAGACCGCCGCCGGCGGTGTGCAACCAGGATTCGAATTCCGCCAGTGAGGCGCGCGCTTCTCTGACGCTGTTCCCGTAAGTGAGATAAACGGTGCGGTCGGCCTGCTCGCCGAACAGGGAGCTGATCCGCGCATGCTCGCGGGTGAGCTCCGGCGAGGGAATCTCCAGCTCGCGGACGTCATCCTTCCATTTCAGCAGCGCCAGTCCCGGCAAGGCGGCCATCCATGCCGCGATGAGCACCCAACGAAGGACGCGGCGCACTCCGGGCGGCAGCACCTGTCCAAGGCGGAACACCCGGGACTCCAGATGGGGATTCCGCACGGTGGAAAAATAAACGACCGCCGCCCCCAAGGCGCAGACGAGGCCGGTGCCGACAAACACCCCGAGCTGGCGGATGAAGGGCAGTTCGGAAAACAAGAGCAGCGAGAAACCGGCCACCGTGGTGAGACAACTCGCGAGCAGCGGTTTCGCCAGCCGCCGGACCTTGTCCCAATAGTCCTCTCCCGGTTGCGCCGGCGGTTGCATGAAGAGATAGAACCCGTAGTCGATGGCGACGCCGGTCAGCAGCGAGCCGAGCACAAACACCATGATGTGCAACCGGTCGAAGACGAGGGTGGCGCAAACCCAGGCACCGAGCACGGACAGCAAAATGATCGGAAGCAGGTGCAGACCGCGATGAACCCGGCGGATGAAGGTGAAAGCCACAGCCAGCACGGCCACGAGGGAGAGGGCATTGAGCCACGTGACTTCCCGTTCGATGTGCGCCCGACTCGCCGCGGCAAAGCGATTCACGCCGGTGTCGGCGGCGGCGAAGCCGGGAGAGTCGGCCTGCACGGTGATGACGGCCCGCTCAATGGCGGCAAACGCGGGCATCTGGCCCGCTTCGCTCAGCGGCGAGGCGGCCAACCGCGCCCAGATGAGCGTGGGCATTGCGGCGCCGGGAGCCAACGGTGGCACCAACGCCAGGCCGTCCTTCAGCCGGTCGACCGCGCCCGGCATCAGCAACAGCGGGTCGGCCGGAATCATTTCCGCGAAGGCCAGCGCCTCGGGGGTGGACAAAAACCGACCGAGCACCTCCGTCGTGTCACGGGCCAACCAGTCCGAAAACCCGGCGGCTGATCCGCGGGCGACGGCAAAGGCGTCGGCCCGTTCCTGCAGCCAGAGCGGAAACAGCAGGGCGAAGCGTTGCGCGAACAACTCGCGTCCCAGCGCATCCTGCGCGGCGGAGTCGCCCATCACCAACACTTGGGCGAAAGCCGGCTCGCGCTCCAGTTCGGCGGCGAAGCGCCCGGCTGCTTCGACCGGCGCGGGTTGGCCGTCCGGGCCGGTCAACTCGAACAACACGGTGCGGGCCTCCGCCTGACTCGCGAGCGAGCGAACCAGGGTCAGTTCGGGCGCCTGTTCGTCGGACGGAATCAAGTCGAGCACATCGGTGGAAATCTTGCGGGCGTAGTCGAGCTGCAGCAGCCACGCACCGCCCAGCGCCGCCGCGATGGTGAGCAGGCCCCAGCCCAGGAGTTGTCGGCGGCGGAAGGTCACGGGTTTAGCGGAAGAAAGCCTTCAACTCTTCGGCGGTGAACTCCGCCGGCGGCCGCGGTGGCCCGATGGTGATTTCGATCGCCTGCTTGGCCGTGCGACGGATTTCGATCTGCCGGATCGTGGCGGCCTCGCCGGTCACGTTGATCCGACCGATGCTGCGGCGCGCTGCGTCCGTTCGCGGCACGAGCGCGAGGGTCCACCCTTCGCCGTCCCGCCGGCCGTAAATTTCGAAATCTTTTTCGAGGGCCGGCAAATCAAGGCTCACGATGTGCCGCAAGGCCTCGTTCGCGGCGGCGGCGCGCGGGTCGGCGAGCGGAGTCTTTTCCCCAGCCGCGGCGCGAATGAGCACACCCTGTTCGTCCAGAATGACCGTGTGTTCCTCCGGAGCGGAGTAGTGCAGGCTCAGGCCGCGCGTGACGGAGACACGGACCTCGCCCTTCAGTTCGACCGGTTCCCGTTTGAAAGGGAAAAAGCGGCGCTCGGTGAAATCGGCCACGGTGTCGGGGTGGTGGGCAAAGGAGTCGATCAGGTCGCTCCAGGCCGGTGCCGCGGGCGCGAGTCGGTGCGTAGGAGTGACGAGCAAATCGGCTTCGTCGGCGCGTCCGGGCAGCGGGCACAGCAGAAGCACCCCCAGCGCCAGACCCAGCGCGCGCCAACGGCCACGGTGGCGGAGCACGGCGGGCCAGCGCCACAGCAGCAGCTCCGCGATGAGTCGGGTGTGCATCCACACGAGGGTGGCGTTGTCGCGCAGATAGTGGAAGTGGGAAACACCGCCCTCGGCGCGCGAAAAATATTTCACCGGGGCGGCGAGGTTCATCGGCGGCACGTCCGCCCAAGCGAGACGCACGGCCGCTTCGGTGTCGAAGTCGTAGCGCCGGCCTCCGCGCCGCGGTCCGAGCACGGCCAGCAAGGGGGCGAGGGGATAAACGCGAAAACCGAACAGCGGGTCGGCGATCACGGAACCGAGCAGTTCGAAATGCACGAGTCCGACGCTGAGTTTCCGGCCGTGCAATCGCGCGGCGGGAATGTTCGGAGGAAAAACGGGCTGCCCCAGCACGAGCGCCTGCGGTTGCCGGAGCGAGGCCGCCATGAATTCCGCGATGCTGTCGGCGGGATGCTGGCCGTCGGCGTCCATCACCAGCGCGTGGGTGAAGCCGCGCGCCTGCGCCGCTTGCGCGCCGGCGAGCACCGCCGCGCCCTTGCCGGAATTGTGCGGCAGGACCAGCACGGTGAGCGCTGGGTGGATGCGGGCCAGTTCCAGCACAGGCTGCTCGCTGCCGTCGGTGCTCCCGTCGATGACGACGAGGACGGGCTGCCAGTGGTTCAGCACCTCGGCCACGATGGCGCGCAAACGCGGACCGGCGTTGTAGACCGGCAGCAGGACGAGGTGGGTGGTGGAGGGGTTCATGCGCGGGGAGAGAGGACCGGCGCGCGAAACCACGCCTCGATCTCGGCGGTCAACTGGCTCGTGCTGGCCGGCGTGTCG
>JAUXOH010000442.1 GCA_030682505.1 Candidatus Didemnitutus sp.
CCGCATCGACCGCCTCGCCGACGCCGATCTCCACGCCGAGGGTTTCTACAAGACTGCGCAGGGTGAGGCCAAGGCCTACCTCCACATCGGCCCCAAGTTCGGCACCATCTCCAAGCAGGCCGTCAACAACGCCACCAAGGCCTGCCGTCGTCGCGGCGACGCCGACTGGCTCATCATCCTCGGTTTCAGTTTCGAGAGCGACATCGAGAGCAAGTCCGTCACCACCAGCCAGGGCCAGTTCCAGGTCACCAAGGTCCGCATGCACGACGACCTGCTGCAGGAAGGCCTGCTCAAGAAAGACAAGAAGGCCGCCAGCTTTGTCACCATCGGTGAGCCGGATATCGAGTTGAAGGTAGGGCGAACCGTCCCCGGTGAGCCGCCATCCGTCGGCCACAAGGCGCGGCTCGGCGGGGACGCCTCGCCCTACCTCCAGACCGCCACCATCGAGATCAAGGGCCTCGACATCTACGACCCGATCAAGGACGAGGTGAAAAGCCGCGACGTGCACGACATCGCCTACTGGATGGTCGACACCGACTACGACGGATCCAACTTCATCGTGCGGCAGGCCTTCTTCTGCGGCGGCGACAAGGACGAGTTTTCCGCCTGGCAGAAAGGCCTCGAAAACCTCGCCCTCCTCGGTGCCAAGAAGAAAGCCGAGAAGACATTGAAGATCGAGATCGACGAAGAAGCCTTCGCCCGCCTCTACGGCCACCAGAGCCACCCGTTCCCCTTCAAGAAGGGCCAGCAAGTCGCCATCCGCGTCATCAGCCAATTCGGCGAGGAGACAACCAAGGTGATTGCGGTGTAGCTTGCTCGCCAATGAAGCAACTGGCCAGATGACAACAACCTTTGAGCACTTGGGGTCAGTGGGCGGCGGGTTGGTGGCGCAATGGAGGCGAGCGCAACGAGCCGGATCGTAGCCGCCAACCCGCAGAGGCCAAATTGCTTCAGCGTGCGGATATTGACGAGGGGGCGCAAAAAAATCAGGCGGTCTCGGGCGGAGACTGAAGTTCGTATCTTGTGCTGCGGCCGCCGCCCGGGCCGGGGGCCAGGACGCCGGCATTGAGCAGGAGCCGGATGTCGCGCAGGGCGGTATCGAGGGAGCACGAGGAGAGTTTGGCGTAGCGCGAGGTCGACAATTCCGCATCGGAGCCGTCCAGGAGCGCGTTGATGACCAGGCGCTGGCGGTCGTTGATGGTTGAGTGGTGGTTGATCCACTCCCAGGTGGTCGACTTCTGGATGATTCTGGCGAGCGAGGATTCCGCCCCCTGCAAGGCGCGGTCGAGGCAGCCGAGGAACCACGCCAGCCAACCCGTGATGTCCAACGTTCCCTTCTGGGTCTTCTCCAAGGCCCGGTAGTAGTGCTTTTTCTCGGACTCGATCTGGGTCGACATGCTGTAGAAGCGCAGGGCCGAGCCGTCCGCCCGGGCCAGTGCCAGGTCGGCGATCGCGCGGCTGACGCGACCGTTCCCGTCCTCGAACGGGTGGATCGTCACGAAATAGAAATGGGCGAGGCCGGCACGAAGCACGGGATCGGTTTGGTCGGTGCTTTCGAACCATGCGAGGAAGCGCTCCACTTCCGCCGGAAGCCGGTCGGCGGGCGGACCCTCGAAGTGAATGTTCTTCCGGCGGATGGTATCGCGGCCCATCGGTCCGGAGACGACCTGCATGGGATCCATTTCCGGTGTGCGCCACCGGCCCACCAAAACGGATTTCATGCCGCTTCGGCCGCCCGGGAAAAGGGAGGATTGCCAGTCGAGCAAGCGCGCGACGGTCAGTGGCTCGGAATATTTCCGGGTCGCATCGAACATCATCTCGACGGCTCCCTCGACGTTGCGATTCGTGGTGGCGTTGTCGGAATCTTGGATGCCCATGCGTCGGGCGATGGAAGAGCGAACCGAAGCCGGGTCGAAAACCGTGCCCTCAATCGCGCTGGATTTGACCACTTCCGCCGTGAGATTCTCCAGCGCGGCTTCGGAGCGAAAACGAAATCCGAGCCCTTCCATCCGGCCGAGGAGACGGCCTTGGCGGTGCCGAACCTCCAAGAGGGTCGGCATCAATTTGGCATCGTCCCACGTGAAATGAGGCCATTCCGGACGTTGATGGATATACCGCATGGGAAGGTAATTACGGTAGTATGCGGCGAATACAAGGCCTAATCACCGCATCATGTGCGGTGATTAGGCCTTGTATTCGCCGCACGGAGGGGTTTCTGAGCGACCAAACCGTTTGCGATCAACAAGCTAAAGATGCTGTGCCAAGGGGACAGTACCGCCCCAACGAACGCCGACGGGCTCTCCGTTGGTCCCGCGCGTCCCGCAGCGCGGTTCCCGTAGGGTGACGGGCGGGCCGCGTCACGTTGCTCCCCGTAGGTGACGCGCTGGTCGCGGCACGTGTTCTCCCCGTAGGTGGCGTGCTCGCCACGCCACGTTGCGCGACGAGCGCGCAACCTACCATCCCACTCTTTGTTTCGGTGGCGCGGGCCTCGCAATGACAGACTACAGCCACGTCTTTTGCCACGCCTCGAATTGGGCGGGGCGCAGCCGATACCGGACGAAGTTCCCTCCGTGCAGGCTCGTGAGCTCGGTCTCCGCCATTTCCGCGAAGCGCTTCTGCTCGTTGGCGTCCGGGATATTCTTCGCCTCCTGCCGCACCAAGGCCGCCGCCGCCCTTTTGTCCAGACCGCCACCAACGACCGCGGTAATGACCTTCCCCAGGCGTTCGCGGTGGCGCATCCGGAAAAGATCCGGCTCGCCGATCGACTGTCGGACGGCCGCGTAGCGGGCGCAGGAACGCTCGTAGGCCCACTCGAAAACGTCCCGCAGATAGTCGACCCGGTTCAACTCGTAGACGCCCATGATGGCGTTGGTGTAATCTGACTGCGGGACATCGACGAACGACAGCGGGCCAAGGTTGCGTTGCACCAGAGGAATGTTGGCAGCGAGCCGCGACACCCGTTTGTTCACGTCCTCGAACGGCTGGAGATACGGCAGGTGGACCATGGCGAAGAAAGCCTGCTCAAAGGCGTCGTCGATCGCGGAGGCCGAGGCCATGATCTGGTCGAAGCATTCCTCAATCGCCGACGGCATCTCCAAGGGATGAAACACCGAACCGGTGATGGCGACGGCGTGGGCGCGCAGCTTCCCTCCTCCCGCCGGATCGGGCAGCAGATTTTCCGAGAGCAGGGCGTGCAGGTTGCAGAGGGTGTAGCGATTGAAGCCGATCTCCTCCGCGTGGTCGGCCAGCATTTCAATCGCCGCCTTGTGGTTGAGGATCATCTGGGTCTCCTGGGCGGCCTTGCCCTCGGCGCTTTCACCCAATTCAAGGAGGCGTTGCGTTTCCAGCAGCGAGTAGGTGTTGCCTTCGAGGCGGCTCGAATTCCATGACAGGTCGATCAGGAGCCGATCCATCACTTTGCGCAGGTAGGTGCCGGCCGGCTGGGCCTCACCCGTAATCCGCCCCAGTGCCGCCAGTTTGCGACGCAGGGCGGGAGGAAGGTAGCGGGTGACGTTTGGTCGGTAGTTTTCCAGAAACGAACGATGATAGCCCACGGGCTGGCGGCGGCTGGCTGGCTGGCTGACGATCCGCTTGATCTCCTTGGCCTCGGGAGAAAGCACTTTGCCAAAGTCGTGGGCGATGGTGCCCAAGGGCTCGGCCTGCGCGCCCTGGGGAAGCTGGTAACGCGTGCCGGACCCTGACCCCTGCGCGACAAGTCGCTCTTCGGCGACCAGGTTTGCCAGCCGACGCTGGAGAGTTCGGCGAGCGAGCGGCTTGCTGAGTTGTCCTGCGATTTCCTCCAGCGACGCGGGCTGGGGGAAATCCGCCATGTCCTTGAGGACCGCGGTCAACTCGGTTTCGGTAACCTTTTTCGGCATGGCGCCCAATGTGGCGCAATCATCTATCTTGCGCCACCAAAAACCTTCGTTGCGGCGCAACGCCTGTCTTACGGGATCCTAAATCATTGCCAATTAAATATTACACGATTTGCGCCCTATCATGTCCGTAGTGGCGCCATCTTTTGAATTGCGCCACTACGGGTCAGAGTCAGGGCACACGAAAGACCTCTCTTGACTGATCTGAATCCCGTCGGAGCCGAATCGAGCGTCCGCTTCGCCACTTTGGCCGTCAGTGAAGCCTTCGGCCGGAATCGGCGGAAACGGCGCTCGCGAGATGATGGCGGCGCAGTCTTCATCGCTCAGTTGGTCTGTCGTCGCGCAACATGCGCCGACCGTCAGTGAAAACTAGATCACCGGTAGCGGACTCACTGTGCGATGACCCCGTCGGCGCGGGCGAAGCCAAGTGGATCCCTCGCGTGGCGCAGGATGACCGATGCCTGCATTCCGTGAGCACGCCTTAAAACGGAAAGCCGATCGAGACCAGCAGGGTGCCGCTGGGGTCGAGCGGGCGCGGGTTGAGGTTGTGGCCGTATTCGACGCGCACCGGGCCGATGATGGTTTGGTAACGCACGCCGAGTCCGGCGGAGTAGAGCCAATCCGCAACGGGATAGTCCGCCATCCGCGCGGCGGTGCCGAGCGCGTCGACAAACGCCACCACCGACCAGTTCGCCGTGAACGCCTGCTCGAGTTCGAGATTGGACTGCAGGTAGGATTTTGCGCCGGCGAACAATCCGTTGTCCGCCCGGGGCGCCGCCCCACCCCGCCGGAAGCCGCGGATCGAGTCCTCGCCTCCGGGGAAAAACCGCACGCTGACGGGCAGCCCGGAATCGTCCGACGCGCCGAACGTGGTCACCACGCCGTGGGACACGCCGAGATGGATCCAGCGGCCGCCGCCCCAGCCCGTGTGATACGAAGCGGCAAGGACGAGCTGCTGGTAGATGGTTTCCCCGCCCAGCGTGCGGTCGGCCAGTTCGCCTTGGAGCGAGAGCCGGTAGCCTTGGCGCGGGCGCAGCGAATTGTCGCGCCGGTCGCGCACCAGGCCGACATTGAAGCTGCCCACGTTGACCTGGGCCTGATCGGACGCACTGGTGGCGAGTTCGTTGTCCGTATCGAGCACGTGCTTGAAGGTATAGCCGGTCGTCAGCGCGAAGCCGAGCAGGCGCACGGGCCAGATCGCCGTGACATTCGCGCCGTATTCCTCGTGCACATAGGAGAGTTCCTGCCGGTTGAGGCCGAACACCCCGCCGGTGCCGGTCAGGGGCGTGCCGAAGAGTTCCGGCACAGCATAGGTGTAGTCGCCCTGCGAACTCTTCATCGACTGGGAGAGCCGGAGCACGCCGGTGTGGGCGCGGCCGACAAGATTGTAGTGCCGCCACTCGATGCCGCCGCGCAATTGTTCGTAGCTGCCATAACCCGCGAGCAAATTGATCTCTTGGCGACGGCCCTCGGTGATGGCATAGACCGCGTCGCGCGTGTGGTCGTCGACGGATTCATAACGCAGGTCCACCGCGCGGAAGACGCCGAGCTGGGAAAGCCGGACTTGGCTGTCGTTGAACACCACCGGATCGAGCAGTTCGCCCGGACCACTCCGGACGAAACGGCGCAGGGTGGCTTCGCGCGTGTAACGGTTCCCCTCGAAGCGCACGGCGCCCACCCGCACTTCCGGGCCGGGTTGCACGGCGGCCAACACGGTGACCGCCTTGGTGCCGTCGGACCGGTCGGTGGTCTGCGCCGTGAGCGTAACCGTCACATCCGGGTGTCCCCGGTTATAATACCAGCGGCGGATCGCGGTCGCGGTGTCCTGCCGCCAAGGCGAGTTCCAGGCTTTCGCGAGCCGACCGGCGATGACGTCGTCCGGGGCCTCACTGGCGTCGGAGATGGCAAACTTCACTTCCTCGACCACCCAGCGGCGGCCTTCCTGCACCACCACCTTGACGCTGACGCGACCCGTGGCCGGATCCGTCGAGACCTCGGACGAGGTTACCTCCCCCTCCGCGTAGCCTTGTTGTCGCAAGGCCTCTTCCAGGTTGCCGGTCGAATTTCGCAGGCGACCGGGCGAATAGATCCTCGTGCCGGCGAGCGGGAGCATCAGGTCGTCGCCGACAAAGAACGTGCGCGCTTCCTTCACCGTCAGGGCGCTGAGCCCGCTGAAGGAAATTTCGTGCACGGTGAAGCGCGGACCACGCTCCAGGTGCAATGTCACCGCGGTGGCCGCCAGCGGTCGGGGCAGCGGCGGCTCCAACCGGGCATCGAGCGGATAGCGCTCCACGCGGCCGTCCGCCAGCGTGGCCTCCACCGTGAGCTTGGCGGCGAGGTAGCCGTCCTCATGCGTCGCGGAGAGCAGCACGAGCGCGTTGTCCTCGATCGTGCTGGCATCCAGCACCGGCCCGGACTTGTCGCCCAGCAGCAGGTGCAGGCGCTGCGCGGCCGTGCGGTTGCCAAACCAGTTGAGACCACTGACGCGCAATTCGGCGCCGGCGAGCGGCAGGGTGCCGAGCAGCACGAGCATGGCCAGCCGGGCGGCGGCGCGGGGCAGCGAGGAACGGTTACTTCTGGTCATCGGGCAGACTGTCCTGAGTGAAGACGCGCCATTTCAGGCCCGCGTTGTAGCTGTCGTATTGGTCGTATTCGCCGACCAGCGACCAATCCCGGCCGAGCTTGTATTCGACTTGGTAGGTTTCGCGGCCCTGTTGCGTCACCTGCGCGCCGGCGGAGATTTCCAGCCGGTCACCGCCACCGATGCCGAGTTCCTGGAACAGGCTGCGCCCGAAGTAGGCTCCGACAAGGGCCAGACGCTGTGTACCGGAGGCCGCGTCGGCGCCCCCCGGCGGTTGTCCGGTCATCACCATGAGCAACACCTCGTCGGCCGCGAGCGCGGGCGTGGAGGACAGGGCGAGATCGGGTCGGGGCAAGGAACCGGTCACCGCCAGCCGCAACCGGTGGTTGCGCTGCTGGACGGTGGCCGTGAGGTTGACGGCGGCGGTGAAGGGATCCGCCTCGCTGAGACGCACGGTGCCCGACTGCACCTTGAAGGTGGCGAAAGGAAACAAAACCTCTCCTTTCTCCAAGGTGAGAGCGCCGACCGCGCGCGGTTCGCCGAGCGTGCCGCCCAGATGGAACACGGCGGAAGCGATGCCCGAGAAGACGGCGGTGCGCACCCGCACCGCTCCGGGTCCGCGCACGGCAATGTCAAGCGGCCTGTGGCGGTAAGGTTCTATATCCACCGCAAAATAGGGCGGTCGGCGCGCGACCCCGCGCAGTCCGGTGGGCAGGAGTTGGTCGAGACTCGCCAGGACGAGACAGTCGCGCAGCGTGACGGTGCCAGTGAGCCGGGTCACCCCCGCGCTGTCCGTGCGGGCCTGCAGATCGAGATCGTTGCGCACGAGCAGCCCGGTGCTGCGCACGAGCGGCAGGTTCACGGCCCTGAGCCCGAGGTTCAGGCGGGGTGCCGCGCCCGGGGAAAATTCGACCCTCCCGTCGATGGTGACCGGTTCGCCGCCGAGCTTGGCTGTCAGCCGTTGCACTGTGAGCGTGCGGTCGGCGAGCGTGAGGTCGGCGTTGATTTCCTGCAGCGTGCCAAAGGGGTGCAACGGACGCGAGGCGACGTCGATCAGATGCAGTTCGCCCGAGAATTTTCCGTGCTGCAGCTCGACCAAGGCTTTGACGTGTCCCCGCGAGGCGAAAAATTGGGGCGCGCGAAGGGCGAACGGGGCGAAGTCAGCGTCGGGTATCTCCAGCCGGCCTGACGCCCCGCTCCAGTCGATGGCCGCCGGTTCGCGCCACAACTGCTGCCAGCGGTCTTCGTTCATCGGCATCCGGCCCGTGGCTGACACGGCCTGGCCGTCGAGCTGGGCGGAAAAATTTGTGAGCGTCACCTGCGACCGGTCAAACGTCAGGTCGAGCGCGAGGGCGGTGGCTTCCGGCACCGGATGATCCGTCTTGGCCGCGGCGAGGCTCAGTTGGTCCGCCGCGATCTGCAGGTTGCCGCTCGGTTGGTGCAGCGTGCCGTGAAGATTGAATCGCGCCAGCAGACGGGTGAGTTGCAGACCGGTGGCGGCGGCGAGCGTCGCCCACAAGGGCGAATCGGGCTCGGTCGAGCCGGCCAGCTCCAGCGGCGCAGCGGGATCGAATTGGAGCCGGGGTTCGCGCGACAACTTCCACGTCAGCGGCACGCGGCCGGTGGCCTGCGTGAGCACGCGTTCGCCATCGACGACGCTCAACTCCTGGATGCGCACGCCCTCGGCATCGCCGTTCGCCGTGAATTTCACCTGGGCCGCACGGGGCTCCATGGCGATCTGCGCGGTGAGCGCGGTGGTGAAGTTCAGCGTGTCGGCGACAATCTTTCCGGAGGTGGCCAGAGAGTGCAATTGCCACGTGGGTCCGGGCACCGTCACCCAGTCCTGCAGCCAGGTGGAATCGAAACCGGCAGCCGTCACATTGAAGAATCCCTCCGCTCCGCTCCGGCCCTTGAGCGCCAAGCTACCGGCCGGCCCGGAGAGTTGCAGGTCGTCGAGCTGCCAGGCGGGCGACCAGATCAGGCGGGCGGGGCGGTCGAGTTGCCAGAGCGGACCGGCCTCGGCGGTGAGGCGGAATTCGGAGAGTTGCAGGCCGTGTTGATCGAGGGCGCCCGCCAATTCGACGGCGGAGAGACCGGCGGCCAGACGGGCCGAACGGATCTCCGCCTGCGCACCCTCACCCTGCCAAGCCGCGTCCAGCGCGACCGGATGCAGCGGCGCCCACGTGACCCCGCTGAGCTTGATGGTGCCGGCGTGCTGGGGAGCAGCGAGCGGACCTTCGACCGTCGCGGACATTTCCGCTGTCGACCAAGTGAATCCCGTCGGCAACCAGCGGGCAAACCAGGCGGGGGTCAGTTTTCCCGTGAACGCGACACCGCTGAGTTCGCGCGTCTGCCAGTTCACGGCGCCGTGCGCCTGCACCCGGCTGGATTCGTCGAGCTGGACATCGACTTCGGCCAGTTCCAGCCGCGGCCAATGAAACTCGCCCCGGGCCACGGCAGACCGGACGGAAAGATCCTTCACGGCGACATCGGTGAGCTTGAGGTCGAAATGCTGTGAGCCGGACGCCGGGTCGCCGTTCACCCGCACGGTGCCCTCGACCTGACCGCGCGCCCCGAACCACGGCAGCTTGGCCAGGTCGGCCCGCACGGTGAGCAAGGCCGAGGTGGTGGCCGCAGGTTGATCGAAACTGAAGGTCACCGGCGCCGACAACGTGGCCGTGGCGAAGGGCGCATCGACCGCCAGCAGGGTCAGCGTCAGTTCGCGGAGCGTGCCGTGGGCCGCGGCGCGGGCGGTGAACGGCGGGGCGGATGTTTTTGGTTCCGCCGCCGGTTCGGCGCGGGCGGCGAGCGAAAGGTCCCACGCGTTCTCACGCCAGACGAGGTGCGCGTCACCGCGCACCTGCGCATAGGGTGCGCCCAATCCGACGCGGGCGGCGGGCAGCTGCCAGTTCGTGGCGGTGGCCGTGGCTTCGGCCGGCAGCCAGCCTTGCGCGGGAAAGCGGGCGGTCACTTCCAATGGCTGGTCCCACAGCGTGGCCGTGCCCTTGAGGTCCGCCCCCGTCCACACGAGATGCAGCTTGGATTCGTTCGCCACGGTGTGGGCGGTGACGGCGACGGTGCCGTCCGCTGCGAACTTGAGGTGGAGGGCGACGGCATGCCGCGCCACGCGCAAGTCAACGACGGTGAGAACGCCGTTGTGCCAGTCGGCCGATGCAACCGTCACTTCCGGCCCGAGCCCGCGAAGGGAACCTTGGGCCAATTGGGCCCGAGGCAGCCAACGGAGCAGGTGCGGTCCGATCTGCCGCAACACCCCCTGCAGGTCCGGCACGCCTGCCAGAGTATTGGATCTGTCGGCACCGATCGCCGCGATCCGGTCCGGTGCAGCCATGATCCGGACGGACCAGTCGGTGATGGCGAGCAGCGGTTCCCGGCCACGCAGACGTTGCCCGAGCCAGACGAGGGGCGTGAGCGATTCCACCTCCCCGGCCGTGACCTGCAAATTCGGGTTCCGGTAGATCACGTCGTGCAAACGGAAGCGCGCGTAGCCCACCCGCTCGTAACGGTCGAAGGCGATGGCCTGCGCGCGTAGCGCCGGACGCAGGGCGGTGCCCAGCCACCACGGCAGCGAGCCGAGCAGGACGCCGAGTACGAGGAGACCCCAAAGAATTGTTTTCAGCCAGCGGGCCATAAACGACTGGACACGTTATTCGGCCTGAAGTGCAGGCAATAATTCGGTCCGGATTCTCCCAAACGGCAGCGCGGGCCAGCCAGGCCGGCCGGCGGGGTTTGTTGCTCCCGCTTCCGCTGCCGCCCGGTCAGCGCTTCGTGCGGAAACCGCCCGCAAAATAGATGACGAGCAAGATCACAACGATCAGGCCGACGCCGCCTCCGCCGATGGCGGGACCGCCAATGTAGAATCCGCCGCCACCGAACAGGAGCAGCAGAATAATGATGATGAGGAGAGGGTTCATGGCGGAAAATTAGCAGGTCGTCGCGCCGGCGGCTATGGGGCCTAGACCTTCCAACGAACGGCGAACGTTGCGCTGGGCCAGGCAGTGCTGGCGGGGCTTCCCGACTGTCTCGACTCCGCTGCCCCGTTCGGAGGCAATCTGGTTGTTGTCCGCACCCGCGGCGGGTTTCACCCCATGGCGACCGCCGAAAACTTCCGGCACCCTGAGCCATCAAGAAATGAAGCCCTCACCCAATATCCCATGGCTCGTATTCTCCTGATCGACGACGACGATTCGGTCCGGACAATCGTGCGGCTGTTCCTGGCCCGTTCCGGGCATACGGTGATCGAGGCGTGCGACGGCCAGGAAGGCTTGGATCTGTTTCCCGCTACCGCAGCCGATCTGGTGATCACGGACATGATGATGCCCAAAAAAAGCGGCCTTGAGGTCATGCTGGCACTCCGGGAAATGCAACCGCCGGTGAAGATCATCGCGATCTCCGGCGGCGGGAGGCCGGGGGAGGATCATCCGCTCGTCACCGCCCATCAGCTGGGCGCAGTCCGGGTGTTCACCAAGCCATTCTCCTGCGACCTGCTGATGGCGGCAATCAACGAGGTGTTGCCGGACGGCACCGCGGTCGCCGTCGGCCGCTGACAATCGTCCGGCACCCCCAATGGCCGTAAAATTCCAGAACTACTACGAAACGCTGGACGTGGCCCGCACCGCCCCGGCGGAGGAGATCAAGCAGGCCTTCCGCAAACTCGCCCGCCTCCACCATCCCGATGTGGCGAAGGACAAGGTCAGCGGAGAGGCGAAGTTCAAGGAGATCAACGAAGCCTACGAAGTGCTCGGCGACCCGGAGAAACGAAGGCGCTACGACGAGCTTGGCGCCCAGTGGCCGCAAGGCGGCGCGACCCCGTCCACTCCCGGGGACCGCCCGCGCGGATGGTCGCCCCCGCCCGGGAGCGAATCCGACTTCGAATTCGGCGGCACCGGCTTCAGTGATTTCTTTGAATCGTTTTTCAGCGGACGGCGGGGCGGCTTTGATGCCGCCCGTGATTCCGCGGGCCGGAGAAGCGAAGCGGGGGACTTCGCCTCTCCCGGTTCCGACATCGAGGCCGATCTGCTCGTCACGCTGGAGGAAGCCCTGCGGGGTTCGCAGCGCAAGGTGACCCTGCGTCGACCCAGCATCGGCCGGGAGGCCGGACGCGCCAACACCTACCAAGTGCGCATCCCTCCCGGCATGAGGGAGGGCCAGCGCATCCGGCTCGCCGGCCAAGGGAGTCCGGGAGGCGGCGGCGCGCCGGCGGGTGATCTTTACCTGCGAGTGCGTTTTGCGCGCCACCCCGATCTGCGGGTGCAGGGCGATGACATCCATTGCGATCTCGATCTCGCACCGTGGGAAGCTCTCCTCGGCGCGAAGGTGCAAATCCCGACGCTCGGGAGCGCCACCACCGTTCGGGTGGCGCCCGGCACGACTGCCGGCACGCAGCTCCGGGTGCGCGGCCAGGGCCTGCCGCGCGCAGACGGGGTCCGCGGCGACCTATACGCCACCGTGCGGATTCAAACCCCGGAAACAGTGTCGGCCGAAGAACAAGTTCTCTGGGAGCAGCTGGCCCGGGTTTCCCCGTTCAAACCAAGGAGCGAACCATGAACCAGCCTCATCCCGAGAAAAATTCCCTGT
>JAUXOH010000471.1 GCA_030682505.1 Candidatus Didemnitutus sp.
CAGCGAGTAGAGCACATTCGAGGCCTTGACCGGTTGGTAAACATCCCGGGTCGGCGTCGCGGCCAGCAAACGCCCGGCCTCAACCGCGGGCTCCGGGGCAATCGCCACCGCGCTCGGTTCAACTAGGCTGGATTCCGCCAGATCGGCGGCCGGCAGCACCGGCGACGGGGCGTGGCGCCAATTCCAAATGCCGAGCGAAACAAAGCACACGACGGCAGCCACCGCGCCGACAGATTGCCAACTGAGCCATTTCCACGACCTCAGCGTGGTCGCGGTCATCGCGCGGCGGACAACGGGTTGGACCGGAGGGGGAGTTGCCACACCGTCCGGTTGCGAAAGCTCGTGTTCGACGCGCGCGCGCAACAGCACCGACGGTCGGCAGGGCCGGAGGGCCTTCAACTCATTTTCGAGATCTTGCAGGGCATCATCCATAACTGAGTGGCGCTAGTTCTTTGCGCAGTGCGGCGAGCGCGTAGCGATAGCGGGATGCCGCGGTGTGGGGCGAGATGTCGAGCGTCTCTCCAATTTGCTCGAACGTGAGTTCCTGCCAGATCTTGAGCACCAGCACCTCGCGTTGCTCGGCGGGCAGAGCATGGAGAGCGACTTCGATCTCCTTGCGCCGTTCGTCGCCGTCGCCTGGCAAGGGCTCAAAGATTCCGTCGCAGTTTTCCAATCCCCCATTTGCTTTCTCTTCGCGGGCAAGGCGGCGGGTTTCGCGACGAGCAAGGTCGAGCGCCGCGCGGCGAACCGAAGTGATGAGCAAAGCCTGGGGATCGCCCGGGAGCTGGCGCTGGTGACGCCAATAACGCACGAAGGCCTCTTGGACCACGTCCTCGGCATCAGCGAGCGAGCGCGTCCATTGCCGTGCACAGAGCAGCAATTTGGGTCCGTAAGCGCCGAACCATGCTTTCCAGGATGTAATATCACCAGTGACCTCCATGGTCTTTGATTGAAATTGGTTCCTAAAGAGCGTCATGCCGGGCCGGATTTGTCTATCCGACCCAATCTTCACGCCTCGGCTCCCGGCGCCGACAAAAAAAGAGGCCCGGGCACCCCTGCCCGGGCCTCATGCACACTATGCTTTCGACTAAAAATTGCTTCAGGTCGTCCGCTTGACACCGCCGAAGGCGGCAAAGCCAAGGATCGCGAGTGCCGCGAGATAAGCGACGGCCGTGCCAATGAACGGCAGATCAATGTTGACGGTCGAGAATCCGAAGAACACGACAGCGAAGAGAAAAGAGTAACCGAGAGTTTGAATGAGAAGATTGGTGGTCATGGGAGTGGTGCAGCTTGGTTGGATTTGCTGACACCCCTATACTACGGCATCTCTTGCAATAGGCAAAATACTTACTATCTATGGCCTTCATTGGTTTTACCTATGGAAGTTTACCAACTCCGATATTTCATTGCCGTCGCCGAAACCGCTAATTTCACCAAGGCGGCGGCGCGGTCTTTTATATCGCAACCTTCTCTCAGTCAGCAAATACTGAATCTCGAAGCGGAAGTTGATCAAAAGCTATTTCACCGCCTCGGCCGCAAAGTGGCCCTGACCGACGCCGGTCGAATTCTCCTTGGGCACGCTTATCGCATCGTCACCGAGGTCGAGAATGCCACGCGCGAACTGAAGGAAGACCCAGAGCAGGGCTACCGCGTCTCAGTCGGGATTATCCCGACCGTCGCCCATTTCTTTCTGCCGGCAGTCGTCGCGCATTGCCGCGCCAACGACGTGCGCCTCACCTTGACGAGCTTCGAGCGCTTCCGGGCAGAAATCGTCGACGCCGTTCTCGAAGGTGAAATTGATCTGGGGCTAGTTTCGTTGCCCATTGATGAAAAGCGGCTGATCGCCGTGCCGCTCTTCACCGAACCCCTGCTTCTCGGACTGAGTGCGGAGAATCCATTGGCCACCGCCAAGGAGGTGCACGTCGCGGATTTGCGCGGCCAAATTTTCATCATGCTCGGCGACGCCTCCTCCCTCACCAGCCAAGTGCAGCGACTGCTCGGCGATCTGGACTTCGAGCCTCGCATTCTGCACCGCGCCGCGCAAATCTCGACGGTCAAGTCACTGACCGCCATGGGGCTTGGCGTCAGCATTTTACCCCGGAGCGCGCGCACGGCCAACGACCCTGCGGGATTGGTGTATCGCAAATTTGCCGGCGTCTCTCCCACCCGCACCATCGCCCTGATCCGCCATTACCGCCGCCATCTGGGGCGCGGCGCGCAAATGTTCGCCGATGCCGCCCGCTCCGTGGTTGGCCCGCTGCACGACGCAGCCAGCGCCTCGCTGGTCAACAACATCCCGATCTCCGGCAATTGACCGCGCCGCTCCGCTCGCGGCAAGGGCTCGAACTTGGGAGCCCGGGCTTAGCGGTTGCACCCTCCTGTTCTCCCTCTACAGAGAATCTCCCTGTGAATTCCTCCAGCCCGTCGCTCACCGCCTCCCCTCCGACCTCGTCGGCGGCGCTGACGCGCCCGGAAATTCTGGCTCCGGCGGGAGATTGGGAGTGCGCCAAGGCCGCCGTCGAAAATGGTGCGGATGCGATCTACTTTGGCTTGGAACGATTCAACGCGCGCATGCGCGCCCACAATTTCACCCTCGCCGACCTGCCCCGCCTGATGAAGTTTCTCCATCGACGCGGTGTGCGCGGATACGTCACGTTCAACACGCTCATCTTCGCCGAAGAACTCGCGGATGCCGAAAGTTACCTGCGGAGCATCATCGCGGCCGGGGTTGACGCCGCCATCGTGCAGGATGTCGGCATCTGCCGGCTGATTCGTTCGCTCTCCCCGGATTTTCCGATCCACACATCGACCCAAATGACGGTGACGAGTGCCGCGGGCGTGGCCTTTGCCCGCGACTTGGGCGCCAATCTCGTGGTGCTCGCTCGCGAGAATTCGCTGAAGGAAATCGCCGCCATGCAGGTGGCGCAGCAAGCGGGCCCGGCGCCGCTGCCCCTCGAAACTTTTGTCCATGGAGCGCTCTGCGTCGCCTACTCCGGGCAATGCCTGACCAGTGAGTCGCTGGGCGGTCGCTCGGCCAACCGCGGCGAATGCGCCCAAGCATGCCGTATGCCCTACGATCTGATCTCCGACGGCACCAAGCTCGACCTCGGCGACCGCCGCTACCTGCTCAGTCCGCAGGATCTCTCGGGCCTCGAGGTGCTGCCCGATCTCGTTCGCGCCGGAGTGGCGTCGCTGAAAATCGAAGGTCGCCTGAAGAGCCCCGAATACGTCGCCAACATCACGCGGGTCTACCGCACGGCGCTTGACCAGGTGATGCAGGAAGTGGCGCCCGATGCCCCGCCCTCAGTCCGCGAACAATTTGATCCCGCCGCCGCGCGCTACGATCTCGAGATGGGATTTTCCCGCGGCCTCTACACCGGTTGGTTTCGGGGCATCAACAATCAGGAGCTCGCGCATGCGCGTTTCGGCACGAAGCGCGGCGTCTTTCTGGGTCGAGTCACCCGGGTCGCACCGGACCACGTGGCACTGCACCTCGAGGCTGCGGTCAAGCCCGGCGATGGCCTCGTCTTCGATCGCGGCCACCCCGACGAACGCGAGGAAGGGGGTCGCGTCTATCAAGTGGAGCCCAAAGGCAAGGAAACCATCCTGCGCTTCGGTCGCGGCGACATCGACTTCGCCCGCATCGAACCGGGCCATCGGGTTTGGAAGACCAACGATCCCGCGCTCGACCGGCGCCTGCGCCAGTCCTTCGAAGGCGACAAGATCCGCCACCACCGCCCGGTGCACCTCGAGGTGCACGGCCTCGCCGGCTCACCGCTGACGTTGTTCGCGCGCGACGGCGCGGGCCACGTCGCCCGCGCTGATTCACTCTCGCCCCTCGCCGCCGCGGAGAACCAGCCGCTCACGACCCAACGCCTGCGCGAACAGCTCGGTCGACTCGGCAACACCCCCTTTGCGCTGGGCCAGTTCACCAACGCGCTTGAAGGTGACGTCATCCTGTCGTTGAGCGAACTCAACGAACTGCGCCGCCGCGTGATTGCCGATCTCGACGCTCAGCGCGCTGCCCCGAAGCGCTGGACCCTGAAACCCCCAAGTGACCAGCCCGCGTTATCCGTGCGTCCGCGCGCCGCCGAGGCCACTCCAGCGGCCGAGCCTGAGCTCATCGTCGTCATTCGCCACCTGCACCAGCTCGACGCCGCGTGGGCCGCGGGCGCCCGCACCATCTACGCCGAATTTGAGGACCCCAAGCGTTACCGCGACGCCATGGCGCGTTTCCGCGCGCTGCGAGTCAGCGAGCCCAACGCCACCTTCTGGATCGTGCCGCCGCGCATTTTCAAACCGGGCGAGGAATGGATCCTCCAACAGATCCTCTCCTGCGAGGCCGATGGGTATCTGGTGCGCAACTACGACCACTTGGAATGGTTCAAGGGCCAACGGTGCCGCGGCGATTTTTCGCTCAACATCGCCAATCCCCTCACGGCCGATTACTTCATCAACCATCATCAGCTGGAGCGCGTCACTGCGTCCTACGATCTCAACGTCGCCCAGCTCGAAGGACTGCTGCAGGGCGCTCCCGGCGCGTGGTTCGACATCACCCTGCACCAGCACATGCCGATGTTTCACATGGAGCACTGCGTCTTCTGTGCCTTCATGTCGGAAGGCACGGATTATCGGAATTGTGGACGCCCCTGCGACAAGCATGACGTCCGTTTGCGCGATCGCGTCGGCGCCGAACACCCGCTCAAGGCCGACGCGGGCTGCCGCAACACCGTCTACAATTCCCGGGCGCAAACCGGCGCGGAATTCGCCGACCGCCTGGTGGCCCTCGGGGTGCGCTCCTTCCGCATCGAATTCCTGAACGAATCCGGCGACGAACTCCAGCAAACGGTCGGCCGCTACCGCCAGCTGCTGCGCGGAGAGATCACCGGAGCGGAACTCTGGCGCGAATTCAAACTCATCAACCAACTCGGCGTCACGCGCGGTCAGCTCGAGACGGCCCCCCGGCTCATGCGGAAGAAGCCCTGACGTCCTGAATCGGCCGCCGACTCCTCCTTTTCGCCTAATCCACCGGGGGACGCCGCCTTTTTGGTCGCCTCGAATCGGACCCTTTCTACTCTTCGGCCACTTCGTCGCCGTTTCGCATGACTCCCCTTCCGCAGTCCACCTCTGTTGCCTCGTCCGATCTTGAGATCAAGGACGCCGCGATTGTCTTCAACCCCATCTGGGAAGAGCTCGAAAAGGAGTTCGGTCGCGAGACGCTGCGTTTCCCCAAGGAGCTGATCCTCCTCGGGGGCGCACCCGGCGCCGGCAAGGGCACGAACACCCCCTACATCTCCAAGGCCCGCGGCCTGACTTTTGCTCCGATTGTCATGAGCTCCCTGCTCGACACGCCGGAGATGAAACGGATCAAGGAAGACGGCCGCTTGATCGGCGACCGTGAAGTCTTGGCCGTGCTCCTGCGTCGACTGCTCGAGCCCAAGTATCGCGATGGCGTCATTCTCGACGGCTTCCCCCGCACCAAGGTGCAGGTCGAGTGCCTGAAGATGCTCTACGAGAAAATGGTCCAACTGTGGCGCGAATTTTACGGCACCCCTCTCGGCATCCACTTCCGCCAGCCGATTGTCCACATCGTGGTGCTTTTCGTGGACGAGAAGGAGTCCATCGCCCGGCAGCTCAAGCGCGGTCGCGAAACCAAGGCTCATAACGCCGAGGTGCGCGCCACGGGCCGCGGCCAGCTCTGGGAGGAACGCGTCACCGATTTCGACGAAGCCCTCGCTGCCCGGCGCTACCGCGTGTTCAAGGACCAGACCTGGGACGCCCTCCTCTCCCTTAAGGAC
The DNA here is from genome assembly GCA_030682505.1 of Candidatus Didemnitutus sp. Lineage (GTDB taxonomy): Bacteria > Verrucomicrobiota > Verrucomicrobiia > Opitutales > Opitutaceae > Didemnitutus. The sequence continues at coordinate 5,799 of JAUXOH010000471.1, forward strand.
ATCTTTCATTACCACCTCATCAATGCGCAGGGCACGCTCTTTGAGGTTGAGGACAACATTGCCCAAGAGCTCGCCTACCAAAGTTCGCTCGAGCTCGATCCGCGCACCTACGACCAGCTGCGCACCCTGCCCCTGGCCAGCGAGATCGTGGTCCATGCGCGTCAGGAGCTTGTCAAGCGGCTCGACGGCTATGCGTTGAGTCATCCCGAGCTTTTTGCGCGCATCATCGGTTTGATTGAGAAAAAGATTCTTCCCATCGTCTGCCGCCACGCCATCTCCGGCCACGCGCACGTGAACAGCGAGGATCCGTTGTTCGAGGAACCCCAGGCGCTCGCGATGCTCATCGATATCTTCTCCGAGCGCGGCTACCACGCCGTCGTCGACATCATCCGGGTGGATGTGCCCGACACGTTCGACTTGAAGACCGGCAAGATCACCTGCCGCCAGAAGAAGGTCCATCGCTTCATGGTGCGCTTCCGCGGCTCCGAGCTTCGGCGCGGGTAAGACAGGGTTGCCCTGATCGCGATCGCTTTTCGGGCGAAGAGTCCGTCAGCGGGGTCATTGCCCGGCAATTCAGCACCGACCGGTGTCCTCCGCTCAATCCTCTGCTCGGGGCGTTTCCGCCTCCTTGAGCAGCTTGGCTCCGGCCACATCCCCGGGGAGCAGCTTGACGATTTCTCGGGCCAACAACACGGCGGTGTCCGCCTCGCGCGCGGCAATCAGGTCGCGCACCAGCTTGAAGGCGGCGGCGCGGGGCGCTCCGGAACGCACGACGAGATCCCTCAACGCCGCGAACGCGAGCGGGCGCTGGTCCAGCGCCAAACGCATCTTCACCTCGCGCACGGTGAGGTCATTTCGAGCCTCCGCGTGCCATGGCGGAGCCTTTTGCTTCAAGTAGTCGAAGATCCGCAGTGCCTCGGTCGGCTGCCTTTGGCTCAAGGAGCGATCGAGCGCGGCGAAAGCAGCCTCGGCACTCTCGGCAACTGCGGCGAGATCATCGGAAAGATCGAGCCCGCGCAGGGCAAAAACGACAGCGGCGGTCGATCGCGCCGCAGTCACTTCGTCGTGGATGGTGCGCGCCTCGGCCGTTCGTTCGCGCGCGAGCAACGCGGCGGCCAAGCGCACCAGGCGCACGGCATCTTCGTCGGTGCGATAGCGATCAAGGTGGGCCCGCACCAACGCCCGGCTCGCCAGCAGATCACGCGTGAGCAACGCGAGCTCGACCTCACGCACCGCGAGTTCGCGCTCCACCATCGCTTGCCACGGGGGATTGTTTGCCCGGATGAGCTGCAGCAGGTCGCGCGCCCCGAGATACGCCTCGCCGGCCAGCAACCGGTCGAGTTCCTGCAGGGCCAGCGGTCCCGTCGCGGGCAACGCGGCCTGCGTGAGCCGGTTGGTCTCCGCTTTCTCCGCGTCTGCCAAGGCGGTGGCCGTCGCGGCACGGACATTGGCCTGCGCCAGCAACCGCTCCTCGTGACCGATCAGCGCATCACTGTAAGGATAGAAGCGGCGGCCGAGTTTGAGCACCTCCCGGGTGCCGTCGGCGTTGCCCCCCCGTTCCAGCACGCTTGCCGTGAGTTCAAACATCGCCGCGGTCGCGCGACCGCGCATCGTGCCGAGATAAGTCAGCAAACTTGCCACTTGGTCGGTGCCGCCCACCACCGTCGCCCGCGCCAGCCGACTGATAAACTCCGGGTAGCTGCGCTGAAGCGGGGACAACGTGTCAATGCCCCGTTCCCAATCGCGGCTTTGCCGAAAAGCCTGATCGAATTCGCCGCGCCGCAACGCCAACTCCGTCAAGTGCACACGAAAGGCAAACTGGCTCAAGCGGGCGCGACTCGCCACCTGCATGGCCCGATTGACCACTTCCGGCAGATCAAGGTTCACCGCCAACGCGGCCAACTGCTGCAACGCACTGTCGTTGGTCCCGAACGCCCGGTAAAATTCCCCTTCCAGCACGTCGCGCAGTGTCCCCCGCTTCATGCGGTGCCACGCCTGAAAGCTGTAGAGGGATGCCTGTGGTTCGAGCGGAGCCACCGCCCGCATGCGGCGCAAGGCCCCTTCGAGCGCGCCGGCGTCGTCCGCGGCGATCGCCAATTCCGCTTCGAGCCGGAAATCCTCCATCACGGGCGTCCGCGCGAGCGGCAGCCGGGCAAATTCCGCCTGCGCCTCGGCCACCCGTCCCAAACCCAAGAGCGCCAAGATCCGCAAACGCGCAACCCGCCCTCCAACGTCCGCCTCAGCCGAAACGGCCGGCAAGAACGTGAGCGCCTCGGCAGCGCGGCCCGTTTCGATCAGCAGCAGGGCCCGGGTCGCTTCCAGCAGATGCCTCGCCTCGGCCGGCAACGGCGGCTGGCGGGCGGGGGCGAGGAGGTCCGCCATCATTTCGAGCGCCCGGCCGTGGGCTCGCTGGGCGGCGTAGAAGCCAAACAGCACGCTCAGAAAGTCCGGATCGTGGGCCGAGAAATTCAAACCGGCCTCGAGCACCTTGAGGGCCTGCGCCGGATCGTGCCCGCG
>JAUXOH010000472.1 GCA_030682505.1 Candidatus Didemnitutus sp.
CGAACAGGCGGGAGAGATCGAGGACCCGGACGCCATCGAGAGGGCCGGAGGCATCGGGCGTGTAGTCTCGTCGCTTGAGTGGCACGCGGGAAATCAGCGTTTGCCAGCGGCCATTTGCCGGGCGATTTCGACGATGGCGCGGGCGCGCCGGATGAAAGGCGCGTCGATCATCCGCCCTTCGAGAGAGAAAGTGCCGGCCGTTGTGTGATCGGCCGCCTCCACGACCCGGTGGGCGAACGCGATTTCCTCCTCAGCAGGACGGAACACTTCGTTAGCGAGTGGAATCTGGCTCGGGTGGATGCAGGTCTTGCCTAGAAATCCCAACCTTCTGGCGGCAAGGGCCTCCGCCTTGAAGCCCTCGGGATCCTTGATGGCGCCGTAGGCGGCGTCGTAGGCCCAGATGCCAGCTTCGCCCGCTGCGAGGCGAACGGCGAGTTGGATCTGCCGGACTGCGGCAGCGTCGCTGCGGTCGATGCCGAAAGGCTCGAAAAGATCGGCGAAACCAATTTGCAGACCGACTACCCGCGGGTCTGCACACGCGATCTCCGCGGCTAACCGCAGGCCGCGGGGTGATTCGATGTTTGCGAGGAGTTGAATCGGGCGCGTGATCCCGCGTGCTTGTTCCAGACTGGCGAGAGCGGCGACGGCGACCCGGATGTCGTCGGCGCTCTCAACCTTCGGCAGGTTGAGCAAATCGAGACGCGGATGGATGACGGCCGTGAGATCCGCGGTGAAATGCGATGTCGAAAGCGCGTTGACCCGCACGATGAGAATTTTGCACGAGGCGGCAAATTCTGGGGACGCCAGTGCCACGCCCAGCGTCAGGCGGGCGGCATCCTTGCCCTCTTCGGCCACCGCGTCTTCCAAGTCGAAGGACAGGCTGTCCGCCTGACTTGAAAGAGCCTTGGGGAACAACTCGGGTCGGGAGGCAGGGATGAACAACTTGCTGCGCATGGGCGGATTGTGGAGAGGAATCATGAAGCGTCGATTACGCAGCGAAAACCGAGCATACCGCTGCGATCCTTGCACGGTGCCATGAGCAAATACTTGCCGTGCTGGTCGAGCTGGTAGGCCTGCGGAAAATACCAGTGGGATGTCTGTGGCTGGTAGGAGCTGCCGCCCCGAAGGGCGGCGGCGCGGGTGTGCTCGTCGGCGAACTCATCCGTCCACTGCCAGACGTTGCCGACGAGGTCCATGACACCGAAGGGACTGGCACCACCGGGGTGCGCGTCGACATCAGCGGGTGGCAGCAGGGTGCGGGCGCGGTTGGGTTTGGGCACGTTGGCGGTATTCCAGTCGTCGCCCCACGGGTAAAGGCGACTGTCCGTGCCTTGGGCGGCGTATTGCCATTCCCATTCGTGCGGAAGGCGCTTTCCCGCCCATGCGGCAAAGGCGCGGGCGTCCTCGAGTGAAACCCACGTGACAGGTTTCCGTTCCCAGCCGGGCTGAGGTGCGCCGTTTTTCCAGTCGCGGAGAAAATGGTGATCGTCGCCCGGGCGATAACCGGTGGCGTCGATGAACTTCTTGTAGTCCGCGTTGGTGACCGAATGGCGGTCGATGTGGAACGCTTTCATCGCCATCCGGTGCAGGTGGGCGCGGCGGGGGGAATCTTCCCAGGGGTATTGGAAATCGAGGCCCTTCCACATGTAGCCCTCGATCTCGATACCGGTGACCTTGAAATCGAACTCGCCGGCTGGGATCGTCACCATGCCAGCCGGCGCGATGGCGACAGGTTTGGTCGGGGCAATGGGGACGATTTGCTGGGGAGCGGCATGCCACTGGGCGGAAAGTGATTGAAGTGGGGCGGCGGTTAGCCTGCGGCGGCGGGCAAGGTAGGCATCCAGTCCGGCGGGTTGCATGCCGACATCGACGCCCAGCACGGCACCGAAGCCGCGGGTCTCGAGGGGGAAGGCGAGGGTCGCCTGGCCGTTGCCGAGGCGCGGGGGGAGCTCGGCGCCGTTCCACACGTCGTAATAGCGACGGCCTTCCTGATGGGCGACGAGGAGTTGGTCGCCCTCCAGTCCGTATTCGTTGCGGTTGACGACCGTCCATAGGGTCAAGCCGGCGACGGGAAACATCGTCGCAAAGACGCCGGGCTGGAGCGCGTGGGCGTAGGGCTCCCAATCGGTGCTGACAAGCAGATCGGGAAACTGGCGGTAGAGGTTGGCGATGCGGTGCAGAGCGGCGGCGTCGCGAGGGGTAAACTGGTTCCAGACGCCCCAGATATTTTCCCACGCGTTGTAGCCGGTGCCGTTGAAGAAAATAAAATGGAAATCGTTCGTGCGGTCGCGGCCCCAGCGATTTTCGGTGTTGGTCATGTGGCGCGGTTCGAGCCACTTCAACTTGCTGACGGCGGGAACGACCTCGGGCGGGATGAGTTTGCCCCAGCTTTGGAGGTTCCACATCAAGGCCTCGTCGGACAGCGGCACGGCTTCGGGTTGGAACACGAGCGGATGGCCGAGGCCGTCGGCCGCATCGAGGAAGGCGCGTGGCACGCCGCTGTAGGTGTCGCCGTTGACACCGTCGGCACCGACCTCCTTGGCCAGGCGCGCGACGGCCTCCCAATCGGGCGTGCCGGCGGGACGTGTACCGTTGTCCCACGGCATGGTGGGGATGAAGACCTTGACGCCGCGGCGCTGAAAATCCGCGACTGCCTGCTTGAGGCCGGAGAGTCCGCCGGGCAGATCGCTGGCCAGCGTGAACTGGTTGCGGTCGTCGATGCCGATGTTCGGATAGACATACCAAATGAGCACGCTGTCCACGCCGCCGAAACGGGCCGTAAGATCGTCGAGGTAGCGGTTGACGGTGTATTTCCCGGCGACCGGATCGTAGAAATACCGGTCCTCGACCATCATCTGGGTGTGGACGAAATTGCGCTGTGCCCAGCGAAACTCGGACCGCTCATAGTTCGCCCCGTTGTAACCCATGCGGGTGAGATGCTCCTGGCGCCACTCCCGGAAGTCGCGGCGCCAGGCTTCGGTGCGTCTGTTCACGTCGATGCGCCAGTGACCGATGTTTTGAAATGGCCAGCTTGGCGCATGGCCCGGAAGCGGGAGAAGCGGGCCGTTGCGAGCGTGCGACAGCTGGAACTCGGCAATCTGGGCCGAAGGGGCGCGTTGTGGCCCAATTGGACGGGAGTCGGGATTTTG
>JAUXOH010000473.1 GCA_030682505.1 Candidatus Didemnitutus sp.
CGCGGTTGAGGCCGGAGTCGGCGCGGGACTCGCCGGTGACCATCGCGGTGTTGAAGTCACCCACCCATTCCCAGATGAGACCGTGCAGACCTCGCACGCCGTGATAATTGGGCTTGGCCGTGGTGACCCGGGGAAGCACGTCAGGGGTGGGGCGTGCGAGCCACGCGTAGATGTCGCGGTTGAGCTGCTCGTCGTTCTTGCCGTCGGGGGAGGCGTAGCCGGCGCTGGCGGCGAGTTCCCATTCGGCGGTGGTGGGCAGGCGCTGGCCCGCCCAGCGCGCATAGGCGCGCGCGGCGAACCATGAGACCCGGATCACGGGCGCGGCGGCCGGAGCCCGGGGTCCGAGATCGGTGTCGCCGCTCCAGTGCGTGAGGTAGGACGCGTCGGCGAAGAGGTGCGCGACCTGCGAGCGCCGCCACTTGGGATTGGCCACGACGAAGGCGAGGAATTGCGCGTTGGTGACGGCAAACTCATCGAGCGCGAACGCCGCGACGTCGAATTGCTCGGGGTCCTTGAGCGTGCGTTGCAGCGGAACGTAAACCCCGGCGGGGATGATGACCGTGCCGGGAGGGGCGACGACCGGCGTGTCGGCCGACAGCCGCGCCCCGGCGAAAAACAACGCCCCGGACACCAACCCAGCGAGCAGACTGCGGCTCGCGCGGTGGGCGATGTTCGGGGCGGTGGGCATGTTCGGGAGTGAGGGTGGACGGGGCTCAGTGCCGTTCGTTGCGGATGGCCTTCACGTCGTCGGCCTTGAAGGCGTCGCCGGAGTTGCCCCAGCTGTTGAACACATAGGTGAGCACATCGGCGACCTGCTGGTCGGTGAGAGCGGTCTCATGGGGCGGCATGGCGCTGTTGTAGGTCGTGCCGTTGACAGTGACGGGTCCCGAGAGGCCCTTCAGCACGATGCGGACGGAGCGTTCGCGGTCGGCGAGCAGGAAGTCGGAGGCGGCGAGCGGCGGGAAAACATTCGGCAGACCCTTGCCGTCGGGAAGATGGCAGGCGAAGCACACACCCATGTAGACCTGTTTGCCGCGCTCTTCCTGGGCTTCCTTGGTCAGGCCGGCGATGGTCGGGTTGGACCTGATCTCGGCCGCGATGCGGGCCTTCAACTCGGCCTCGCGGCGGGACGATTCGGAACCTGCCTCGGATTGCGAGCCGAGGTAGACGGAGTCGATTTCCTTGCCGGAGTAGATCACGCGGTCCTCGTCGCCGACGACCTTGAGCATGCCGAGGGCGCCCTTGTTGAACGCGCGGCTGAGCGAGTGATCGACCAGCACATAGGTGCCGGGGACATCGACCTTGAAATCCGCCATCATCGCGCCGCCGGACGGCACGAGCGTGGTCTGGACGTTGTCCTGGGTCTTGGAACCACCCTCATAATAGACTTGGTCGAAGATCTCGCCGATGACGTGGAACGACGACGTGAGGTTGGGTCCGCCCACGCCGAAATAAATGCGCACTTTCTCGCCGACCTTGGCGACGAGTGCCTTGTCGCCGACGAGGGAGCCGACCGCGCCGTTGAAGAGCACGTAGGTTGGGTGCTCATCGATCGACTTGGCCATGTCGAAGGTCTGCAGGCCCGTTTCGCCAAAGCGTCCGCTGGTGTAGAAGTCGCCCTGCATGACATAGAATTCCTGATCGACCGGCGGCAGGCCCTCGGGTGGCTCGACGAGGATGAGACCATACATGCCGTTGCCGATGTGCATCGGGACGGGCGCGGTGGCGCAGTGGTAGACGTAGATGCCGGGGTTCAGCGCCCGGAAGGTGAACTTCGAGGTGTGGCCCGGGGCGGTGAAGGTCGAGGCGGCGCCACCACCCGGACCGGTGACGGCGTGCAGATCGATGTTGTGCGGTAGTTTCGAGGACGGGTGGTTGTTGAGGTGGAATTCCACCACGTCACCTTGGCGGACGCGGATGAACGAACCCGGCACGGTGCCGCCGTAGGTCCAGAAGGTGTAATCCGCGCCGTCGGCGATCGGCATGTTGATCTCGCGGACCTCGAGGTTGACGACGACGCGCGCCGAATGCTTGCGCGTGAGCGGGGGCGGGACGCGCGGGGGCGAGGTGAGGATCGCCTGCTCGATCGGCAGCGCGACGATCTCGGGCGGGAAGATCACCAGCCCCTTGGCGTCCGAGGGACCTTCGCTGGCATTGAGGTTGTGGAGAAAAAGCGACGCGCCGAGCAGGGCGCCGATGAGCAGGGGGGGTAGTTTCTTTTTCATGAAAAAACGTGGATTGCGTGGTTGGACGCCGAAACAAGTGGCGGCGTGGATGGATTCTAGACCATCGAACGGGTGGCGGCGAAGGGAAAGATCGGCCTCAGGGGTGTTGGGCGCGGATTTTTGCGACGTGATCGGAGTCGAAGGCATCCCCTTGGTTGCCCCAGGAGTTGTAGACGTAGGTGAGCACATCGGCGACCTGCTTGTCGGTCAGCACCGCCTCGAGCGGGAGCATGATGCCGTTGTAGTTGGCTCCGTTGACGGTGATGGGACCGCTCTGGCCCTTGAGCACGATGCGGATCGCGCGCTCGCGGTCGTCGAAGAGGTAATCCGAACCGGCGAGCGGCGGCGTGGCCCCGGCCATGCCCTTGCCATCGGGCAGGTGGCAGGCGAAACAGAGCGAACGGTAAGTACGGGCGCCGCGCGCAATCTGGGCTGACGTCGCCGGACCGGCGCTGGTCAAGTCGATGGCGGGCAAGGCGGCCGCTGCCGCCCCGGGCGGCGCGATTGTCGGGGCGATGGCGGCACCCACCACGGAAGGTGAGAAAACGGACATTCGACCGACCGCGAGCGTGACGATCACGGCGGTGGCGACAGCGAGAAGGAGGAGGGCAAGTTTGCTCACAGGAATAGCAAGTGGAGCGTCATTCTACTCCCCGGCGGGCCTCGTGGCCTTGATTCGGGTCAAACAATTGCGCGACGGCGGAATGCGCGATTTCGGGCTCGTTCAGCAGCAGCGATAGGCGATAGCCAATCCGCCAAGATAGACGAGGCCGATGAACCCCTCGAGCATGCCGACCCGCTTGGCGCTCCACGCCGGACGCCACCGCGTGACAAAAACGACGGTGCGCGCCAGCAACCCGGCCGCCAGCAAGGCGCCGACGAGCGGGACCGCGCCGCGCAGCGCCAGGATCGTGATGGCGGTCAGGGCAAAGACGGCGGCGGCGATCGCATCGAGGGGTTGCGTGGGCAGGTTTTTCGTGAGGCGCAGGTAAGAGCGCACCGTCAGCACCGTGGGAATGCTCCGTGTGAGCATCAGCGCGGCGAGACCGAGGGCCGCGGGTGCGTTCCATCCGGCGAGGGTGGCAAAGGCGGCGGGCGCGAGCGCGAAGGCGGCGCTGCCCGCGAGTTCGGCTTCGGCTTCGCGCATTTCGTTGCGCAGGTCGAACCACAGAAACGTCGCCCCTAACGGCGCGCACAACAGCAGCGGCCACAGCGCCGACCACGATCCGAACCACGCGGTGCCGGTCAGCGCGGCACAAGCCACCGCGCTGAAACCGAGTGCCCACGCCAGCGCCGGCCGGCGGCGCGGATCGCCGGCCGGAAGCATGATCGCCAGTTTCAGCGGTCGGCGCACGAAGAACCCGGCGACAATCGTCGCGGCGAGGGCGAAGCCCGCCGGTGTCGCGGCGACCAGCAGCCCGAGCGCCACCGGCTCAAACGCGAGCGACCAACTGCCGTGCTCCTTGGGCAGAACGAGGGAGCGAAACGAGACCGGGGACGTGGCCATGGCGGGAGAGTGGAGCAATTCCCTTCCGGGAGCCTTGAGGCCGGTCAAGGGATTTACGGATTGGCCGTCGCGGCCCGGCGATCAATTCATCCGGATCGGAATCGTGAGCGTCGCGGAGCCGTAGCCGAGGGTCAGTTCGTTGGGGAGAATCTGCACGATGCGCAAATGGGTGACCGGATCGTCGCTGACCTTGATGAGGTCTCCCTCCTTGAAGGCCGCGGAGTTGATCATGAGATGGGGCCGGCCAGCCAACAGGGCGCTGCCGCTGATTTTCAACTCAGCCGCATAGCGAGCCAGCGTGGTTGCTTCGTCCGAAACGGAGGAGGGCGCGGTGGGATCGCGCGTCAGCGAGGCAAAGGGATTGGGCAGCGGTGAGGGCAGGGGCGTGGGGGCCAAGCGGTGACCCAGAAGTTCAGTGATCCGGGTCTGGGTGCGCTCCTCGCGGGCTGGTTGCGCCGGCAGCGCGGCGGACAAGGCGAGCACCAGCAGAATCAAGGAGATGGAAAGACGTGCATTCATGGGATGCTGAGCAGTTCAATCGTGAGATCAATGGAGAGGACCTCCGGAATCGGTTTTCCGGGCTGCGCATCCAGGGTGGCTCCCTCGCGCGACAGGTTGAACGAACGGATGCGGCTGACCCGCGGCCCGTGTTCGAGGGCGCGGAGGTAGTTCAGCACCTGAGGGTAACTCCCGGTCAGCTGCAGCGTGAAGGGCAACGCGGAGTAGCGATTGCCGGCGACGAGTGGAGGGGAACTCAATTGATTGACCGAAACCAGTCGCACGCCCGTGCCGGTCTCGAATTGATAGAAATAGGCGAGATTGGCCGCGAGGTCATTTTCAACGGCGACGTTGGCATCCAGATGCGCGACCGCTCCCGTGGCCGACTGAATCGCGGCCGAGAGGCGGGCTTGACCCGCGATGGCGGCGATGATGTTGGTGCCCTGTTTCTCCGCTTCCCGCAGATCGCTGGTGAGTTCGTCCTGGAATCCGTGGAGATAGAAGCCGGCCGCACCGAAGACCACCAAGCAAACCATGCTGATGGTGACGAGGAGGTTGTTCCGGACGGCCTCCAAGAACTGGGTGAATTGGCGTGCCATCAGGGTTTCTTGGGTTTCAGCACGAACACGATTTCGAAATCGAAGACGGTGTCAGACTCGCGGCGGCGAAGGTCGGTGAGGTTGACGACGGAGAAATTCGGCGTGAGCGCGGGGTTGACGCGCATCTCGCGCACGTAGTTGCCGAGAATCTGGCTGGCCCGCGCGGAGGTCTCGTGGATGACGCCGCGCACGACCACGCGATCCGTCGTCATGAACACGGTGTCCAAGCGGGTACTCACCGGGCGGGTGCGCCCGAACTCCATCAGCGTTTCAGTGACGAAATGCGGCGAGTGCAGCAGGGTCCACGCCTGGTCGACCCGGGCGGCAAGTTGCGAGAATTTGCGTGAATCCTTTTCGTGCTGGGCAAAGGGGACGGCGTTTTCGGCGATGCGCTGG
>JAUXOH010000474.1 GCA_030682505.1 Candidatus Didemnitutus sp.
GCAGCGACAGGGTCATGAGTCGTGAAGGGGGTGAAGCGACGGTTGGGGCGAAAAGTCGGGCTTGGCTTCGACGGAGGACAAGGAGCTCATGAAAGACCGTTTGGTCGGTTGCCATTTCCTTTGGAGCAACGTCCGATGCCAAGTGAAAACCGGCTGAATGTTCATCAAGGGCCAGACCGTGACTTGCCCGTTGCCGTGGCGCGCGCCGCTCTCACCGGAGAAAACCGGCGGAGTTTCCGAGTGAAGTCGTGCAAAAAAATCAATTCGCGCCAACGGAAGCAGTGTTGGGACTGGTCATATCTTGCTATGAAAATTCAGCGCGATGCGCAGTGAATGATTCATAATCTCCTTTGCATGCGGAAGCGAGATTACAGAGTGAACCCATGCAGCAATTGTCCGAACTCACCACCGCTGTCGCGGGCGGAAAGCGCGTCGAGGTCGTCCGCCTCACGCAAGAACTTCTCGCTGCCGGCGTGCCGGCGTTGCAAGTGGTCGAGCAGGGTCTCGTGCCGGGCATGGCAATTGTGGGAGAGCGTTTTCGGCGCAATGAGATCTTTGTGCCCGAGATGCTCGTGGCCGCCCGCGCGATGAAAGAGGCGTTGAAGGTCCTGGAGCCGCTGCTCGTGCAGGCCGGCATCGAACCCAAGTATACCGCGGTGATCGGCACGGTGCAGGGCGATCTCCACGACATCGGCAAGAACCTCGTGTCGATGATGTGGCGCGGGGCGAATTTCAAGATCATCGATCTCGGCACCAACGTCGCGGCCGATCGTTACGTGACGGCGGTGCGCGAGCACAAGGCGCAGATCGTCGGCCTGTCGGCGTTGCTGACCACGACGATGGGCGCGATGAAGGATACGGTACGCGCGCTCCGGGATGCCGGACTGACGGAGGTGAAGATCATGGTGGGAGGAGCCCCGATCACCGCGGAATTTGCGAAAGAGATCGGAGCTGATGCCTATGCGGCCGATGCCGGCACCGCGCTCGAGATTGCCAAGACACTCGTGGAGGCGGCCTGAGCGACAACCGGACTGCATCATGACCTCCCGCGAAAAAACCCTCGCCGCCCTCAATCATCAATCGGGACCGGTGCCGGTCGATTTTGGCAGCACGGGGGTCACCGGCATTCACAGCAGTTGCGTGGCTGGTTTGCGGAAACATTTCGGTCTGCCCGAACATCCCGTCAAGATCTGGGAGCCGTTCCAAATGCTGGGAGAGATCGAGCCCGATCTGCTGGAGGCACTCGGCTCGGATGTGATCGGAGTGGGTGGGCGCGGCACGATGTTTGGCTTTCCGCAGGAAAACTGGCACGAGTGGCGCACACCGTGGGGACAAGTGGTGTTGGTGCCGGGCGGATTTCGTCCGCGCGAGGATCCGCTCGGGGATGTCTACCTCTTCCCGGAAGGGGACCCGACGGTCGAGCCCAGCGGGCACATGCCGGCCGGTGGCTACTTCTTTGATGCGATCGTGCGCCAGCCGCCGATCGATGAGGACCGGCTCGACCCACAGGACAACTGTGAGGAATTCAAGCTGCTCGCTCCGGAGGATCTGGCGCATTGGGAAAGCGAGGTCGCGCGCGTGCGGGGTGGCCCGCATGCGGTGCACGCCAGTCTGGGCGGCACGGGCTTTGGCGACATTGCACTCGTGCCGGCGGCGTTCCTCAAGCACCCGCGCGGGATTCGCGACATCAGCGAGTGGTATGTGTCGTTGATCGAGCGCCCGGACTACGTGCATGCCGTCTTTGAACACCAGTGCGGGATCGCCTTGAAGAATCTGGAGACCTTCGCCGCGATCGCGGGCGATTCGATCGACGTGCTCTTTGTCTGCGGCACCGATTTCGGGACGCAGGCCTCGCAGTTCTGCTCCGGTGCGACGTTCGACGAGTTGTGGGCGCCGTATTATCGCCGCGTCAACGACTGGGTGCACCGGCACACGAAGTGGAAGACCTTCAAGCATTCCTGCGGGGCCGTGTCTCCGCTGATCGAGCGCTTCATCGACGTGGGATTCGACATTCTTAATCCGGTGCAGTGTTCCGCAGTCGGCATGGCGCCCGAGCGATTGAAGGCGGAATTCGGCGAACGGATCGTCTTTTGGGGCGGAGGGGTCGACACGCAAAAGACCCTGCCATTCGGTACGCCCGAGCAAGTGCGCACCGAGGTGCTGGAGCGCTTGCGCGTGTTTTCCCCGGGCGGGGGATTTGTTTTCAACACCATCCACAACATCCAGGCGCGCACGCCGGTCGCCAACATTGTGGCGATGGTCGATGCGCTCCGGGAGCACAACGGCCCGCGCTCCTGATTCTGTCTTTCCCATGACACCCCGCGAACGGTTCAATGCCTGCATGAATTACCACCCGGTCGACCGGGTGCCGAACCACGAGGTCGGCACGTGGGTGCAGACCAAGCTGCGGTGGCGCGAGGAGGGACTGCCCACCGACGATCTCAACTGGGACTGGTTCACGGGCGAATCGCGCTGGGACATGGACCCGCGGGAATACATCGACGTGCGCTTCGACATGGTGCCGCCCTACGAGGAGAAGGTGCTCTCGCGTGACGGTGACACGGAGATCATCCAGCGAGCCAATGGCGTGATCAGCAAGGCGCTGGTGACGGGCGCGGCGGAGGGCATGCGGGCCAGCATGGACGAATACCTGAAGTTTCCCGTCGAAACCCCGGCGGATTTCCAGGAGTTGAAGAAGCGCTTTCGTTCCTCGTCCTCCAATCGTTATCCGGCCTACTGGCGGGAGTTTTCCCAGAAGGCCTGGGAGCAACGCGAGCACGTGCTGGTGCTCGGGAAAAACTGCAGCACGCTCGGCTTTTACTGGCGGGCCCGGGAGTGGATGGGCACGGAGAATCTCAGCTACGCGTGGTATGATGAACCTGCGATGATCCACGAAATGATGGAATTCATCGCCGACTTTACCATCGAGACCGCGCGTCCCTTGCTCGAGTCCGGCGTGCGGCCGGATTATCTCTTCCTCAACGAAGACATGAGCATGAAGAATGGACCGCTGCTCAGTCCCGACACCTATCGCACCTACATTTTGCCGCACATGAAGCGGTTGGTGGCCTTCTTCAAGGAAAACGGAGTGAAATGGTTCGTGGTCGATTCCGACGGCAACTGTGAACTCCTTCTCCCGATGCTGATGGATGCGGGGGTCGATGCCATCTGGCCGCTGGAACGGGCTTCCAACATGGACCCCGTGGATCTCCGCAAGAAGTTTGGTCGCGACCTGCGTTTGTGGGGAGGGGTGGACAAACGGGAACTCGCGAAGGATTTTTCCGCGATCGACGCGCATCTCCGCACGATGCAGCCGTTGATCGCCGAGGGTGGATTCATTCCGACCGTCGATCACCTCGTGTCACCGGACGTGTCTCTCGCCAACTTTGAGCACTACATGCGCCGCAAGCACCAGTTGCTGCGCGGAGAATCCTTCTGAGTTCGCCGGGAGGTCGTCGGGTGTGAGCCCGGATCCTGGCTCAACGCAACCAGTGGTCGCGATGTTCGGCCACAAAGGCGTCGTCAATCAGCTCGGGATAGGCGGTGCAAACCCGGTCGAGCTCGGCGGCTTGTCCGGGTGAGAGCACCTCCGCGGGGTTCAGGCAGTGATTCGTTTCCACCAGCCCCTGACGGCGCAGGACCTCGAGGATGCCGGGGATGCAGCCGTGAAAATGATTGGCGGCGTCGAAGAGCGCCGCGTTCATGTCCGTGACTGCGGCGGCCCGGCTCAACCAAGCGGCATCCAACGTGGTTTGGCCGACGGCGGACTGGATCTCGCGGAACAGGCCGACGGCGGAATGCGTCCAAACTCCCCAGTGGCCGAGCAACCCTCCGACGAATCGCCGGGTGGTCGATTGACTTCCTTGGGTCACGACGAACGGGGTGAGCAGATCGGCGACAATCGTGTCGTCATTGCCCGTGTAGAGCGCGATGTCGTCCCGCCCGGCCGCAACGACCGCGCGAATGACATCCAAGGTCTGGTAGCGGTTGAACGGCGCGATCTTGATCGCGACCACGTTGGGGATTTCCGCAAAGCGGCACCAGAAAGCATGGCTGAAAACGCGTCCTCCGACCGCGGGTTGCAGGTAGAAACCGATCACGGGAATTGCCGCGGCCAGTTCGGCCATGTGCGCGAGGATCACTTCCTCCGCATCGGTCTTGAACGCCGCCATGCTGACGAGGCCCGCGTGGTAACCCAGCGCGCGCGCCAGGGCGACTTCCGTCATGGCCTGCGCCGTGCGTCCGCAGATCCCGGCAATCAGGGCGAGGTCGCGCGGGGCGGTTTTCAGCTCCGCACGGGTTGTCTCGGCGGCGAGTTCCAGCACAGGTTGCAACAGACCATGCTTGGCCTCACGGATCTCGAATTGGGTCGAGTGCACGCCGACCGCAAGTCCACCCACGCCAGCGGCCAGCTGATAGCGCGTCAG